>NZ_JBEHVX010000016.1:0-34586 GCF_040227455.1 Catenibacterium sp. RTP21428st1_D7_RTP21428_210409
CGGTCGCGCGAATTGGGATAAAGGGGCATGCCCCTTTATCCCAATTCCTTAATTCCAGTTTCATTTTACAATTGAGGATTGATTTTAAAAATAAAGAAATTAATATCAACAAAACTATTAATTTTGTCGGAAAGGATCCAATTATTCGACCACCAAAAACAAATAACAGCTATCGAATACTAGGAATGTCTAACACCGTTTTTAACATTCTTAAAATGGTCCAACAAGAACAAAATGAAAAAAAACAATTTTTAAAAGAACAATATATTAATCCTAATATAGTTTTCTCTACTCCATTAGGAGATTATATACATAGAAATAATATCAATAAAAGATTAAACGCAGTAAAAAAGGAACTGATTATGAATATATAACAGTTCACTTCTTAAGACATGCTAATGCAACATTGTTAATTATGAACGATGTAGATATAAAAGTAGTCTCTTCTCATCTAGGCCATAATGATATTCAAACAACAGCTAATATATATGCTGATGTCTTAAAATCCAAGGAACATCAGATAGCTCAACTAATCGAATTCAATCTTGAAGATGACCAATAAAAAACAGGCTTTTTTACTTAATATTTCCAAATTAGTGCGTAAATAAGCGTAAAATTTGAATATCAATCAAAAAAAGTGCTGATTATATCGGCACTTTTTGAGAATTGAATTTATTCAACACCAACAATAAATGAGTAAACTGGCTGTTTACCAACATGAACTTCACATTCTACATCTTCATAGTTTTCTTCAATGAAGCTTCTAGCTGCTTCCTGTTCTTCTTCTGTTACGTCTTCACCACAAATAAGTGTAACGATTTCAGAATCTTCATCTACAAGATTGCTTAAAACATTCTTTAATGCTTCTAGCTTATCTGGTACACAAGCCACAATCTTCTTTTCACATAAAGCCATATAGTTATTTGCTTTTATTTCTAAACCATCAATTGAAGTATCCTTGATTGCGAAAGTAACCTGACCAGTCTTTACATTCGCAATAGCTTCCTTCATTTCATCCACATTTTCATCTAATGTTGCTTCTGGATTATACATGATAGCAGCAGATAATCCCTGAGGAATAGTCTTAGTAGGTAATACCACAACGTCTACTTCTCCTTCTAATACTGTAGCCGCCTGCTGTGCAGTCATGACGATATTAGAGTTATTTGGAAGAATGATGACATGTTTTGCATTCACACCCTTGATTGCTTTAACGATATCTTCAGTTGCGGGGTTCATTGTCTGACCACCAGATACAACATGATCACAATTTAATTCAAGGAACATATCCTTAATACCATCACCTGCAGCCACAGAAATAAGAGCCATTTCCTTAGCAGGAGCCATTGGGATTTCTTCTTCTTTTTCTTCTTCAGATACTTCAGTATTCACTACAGTTACCTTAGTGAATTCACCAAAACGAAGACCTGTATTTAATGCATTACCAGGCTTTAATGTATCTACATTACCAATAACCTTATTATCTTTCTGTGCTACATCTACGTTCTTACCTGGTAAGTTCTTTAACTCATTGATGAAACCATCTAAGTTGAATGCATTCATCTTTCTTTCATCAATCTTTAATGTGAACTGTACACGATAACCATAAGGCTTTTCTTCTTCCTGTACAATTTCCACATCACTTGCGGCACCAACATTGTCTACTTTTTCAATCACTTCACCAGCAAGAGCAGCCATGAAACCAGTTAATACTAATAATAAACCAGCTCCTCCTGAGTCAACTACACCTACTTCTTTTAATACTGGAAGAAGTTCAGGTGTATTATCTAAAGACTTTTCAGCACTCTTTACAAAGTAAGAGAACCAGTCTTCAATTTCCATATCTGGCTGTACATACTTAGCAGCTACATCAGCAGATTCTCTGATAACTGTTAAGATTGTTCCTTCTACTGGACGCATAACTGCCTTATAAGCCACTTTAGCACCAGAAGAGAATGCATCAGATAATTCTGCAACATTGGCAGTTTCTTTGCCTTTAAGTGATTTAGCTACACCTCTAAAGATCTGAGAAAGAATAACACCAGAGTTACCTCTTGCTCCCATTAATAAGCCTTTAGAAAGAGTTTTAGCGATATCACCAATAGGTGTATCATCAGCAAGCTTTTCAACCTGTTCAGCCCCAGAATTGAATGTAAGAGACATATTAGTACCTGTATCTCCATCTGGTACTGGGAAGACGTTTAAAGCATCTACCTCAGGATGATTATTATGTAATACGATGGCCCCGCTTAAGACCATCTGTTTAAACATTTTACCGTTAATTTCCTTCATGCTTCATCCTCCTAGTCCATTACACGGATGCTCTGAACATAAACATTCACAGCTTCAACATCAATATCTAGAGTCTTTTCTAGTACATATTTAACTTTCTTCTGTACTTCATATACGATTTCAGAAATCTTCACACCGTAACCTACAATAATATAAAGATTAATAATAGAACCAGTCTGACCTTCTTCAACAACAATTCCTTTAGAATAATTATCTTTACCTAGAAGATCATAAAAACCATCCATCATCTTCTGGCTAGCCATACCTACAACACCATAACATTCTGTTGCAGCTCCGCCACAAATAGTAGCAATAACGTCAGTTGAAATATCTATATTTCCAAGATCAGTTGTTTTTTTAATCATATTGATTCCTCCATTTTTATTCTTTTTTCATAATAGTAATTATATATCATATACACAAACATTACAAACAATTAGGATTATAGCAAACAATAAAGATTTTTCAATCCTTATTTTGTCCATATATTCAACTTTTTTTACATTTTGGACAGATTAATTAAAAAAATGATTGATTTTTGATGAGGTAGATGGTAAGATACACGAGTATGTGAAACAAGTAAAAGGATGGTGAATTCAATGTCTAGAAAATGTCAGCTTAGCGGTAAAGGACCTATGTCTGGTAACAACCGTTCTCATGCATTAAACGCTACAAGAAGAAAGTGGAATGTTAACTTACAGAAAGCTACTGTCATCATCGATGGTAAGCCTACAAAGGTAAGAGTTTCTGCAAGACAGTTAAGAACTTTAAGAAAGAGCGCTTAATCGATATAATAATAGAGGCTGGCAACAGCCTCTTTTATTTTACTACGTCTAACACTTTTATAAGTTTGTCTATTTCGTATGTGACAGCTTGAGAAGTGTTTTTTTGATGTCCTGGATTAAAGTAGCATGTATCAATTCCTGCGTTCTCTCCACCCTTTATATCACTTGTAAGTGAATCTCCGATAATAATTGTGGTATCAGGATCATAGTGGGTCTTTTCTTTAATATAATTAAAGTATGTAATATCTGGCTTTTCATGCCCTACATCTTCTGAGATGAATATATCATCAAATAAGTCATAAAGCCCTGTACCCTTTAATTTGCCTAACTGAGCGACTTTTGAGCCATTTGATGCTGCATACTGCTTGCAATGTGGTTTAAGTGCCAAAATGACTTCTAAGGCGAATTCATTCAAACAATAATAAGTACCTAATGCTTCCTGATAATCCTTATTAAACTGAACACCATCAATAGAAACATTAAGTAGTATAAAAAAGTCTACAAAACGTTTCACCATGAGTTCATTTCTTCTTGAATGATCCTTTTCAATCATCTTCCAGCATTCTTTATTAATCTTTTTGTATTCTTCAAATTGTGCTTCTGTCATAGATACGCCATGCTTCTCTAAACATTTTTCCATGCTGATTCTTTCAGACATTTCAAAATTAAGAAGTGTGCCATCTATATCCCATAATATAGTTTTATATTTCATAATGTCCTCCTTATTTCATTATACAAAAAAGATAGGAATACTCAATATCCCTATCTCTTGAATGATTTCTTAAATTGATCAAAAATAGATTCTTTTTCATCTAATTCTTTAAGTTTTGTATAAAGGTCTTTTTCTTTCTTGCTTAACTTCTTAGGAATAGAAACGTTAACCTGAACATACTGATCACCATAAGTATCACCACGCATGTTCTTGACACCTTTACCCTTAAGTCTCATGACTGTACCAGTCTGTGTTCCTGCTGGAATCTTCATAGTGACATCACCATAAACAGTAGGTACTTCAACTTCACAGCCAAGAGTTGCATCTACTGCAGAAACTGGAACTGATATAGAAATATCATTACCGTTTCTCACAAAGTATTTATGTGGACGTACATAGATTTCTACATATAAGTCACCATTAGGTCCACCATTGACACCACGCTGTCCTTTACCAGCGACACGCAACTGCTGATGAGAATTAATACCAGCTGGGATTGTTAATTCTACAGTGACATTCTTATTAATATATCCTGAACCATGACAATGTGGGCACTTATCCTTGACTACCTTACCTGTACCATGACAGTCTGGGCAGACTGATTCATTAATGATAGTACCAAATGGTGAACGCTGCTGTACTCTAATACGTCCTGTTCCACCACATCTAGAACATGTATGCACATCATTAGGATTCTTAGCACCTGTACCATGACAATGAGAACACTGTTCATCATAGTTAATCTTAAGTTCAGTCTTTTTACCTTTGATAGCATCCATGAAATCAATTTCTATCTGAACATAACGGTCTTCACCTTTTTGTGGTCCTGTAGGTCTTCTAGAACGTGACTGTCCTCCGCCAAAGAATGAACCGAAGATATCGCCAAAGTCCATATCTTCAAATCCGCCAAATCCCTGGCCACCAAATCCTCCAGCACCTGCACCACCCTGTTCAAATGCTGCATGTCCATAACGGTCATAAGCAGCCTTCTTATTCTCATCAGAAAGAACTTCATAGGCTTCATTAACTTCCTTGAACTTATCTGCTGCATCTGGCGCTTTATTCACATCAGGGTGATATTTCTTTGCCATCTTACGATAGGCACGTTTTATTTCATCTTTTGAAGCATCCCTAGATACACCAAGGACTTCATAGTAATCTCTCTTATCTGCCATAAATTACACCTCATTTAATATAAGCCAAGGGGATTGCCCTTGGCTTTCTTGTTAGTTCTTTTCAGTAAAGTCTGCATCAACGAAATCATCGTTATTGTTGTTAGATGAAGTGTCTGCACCTGCTGTATTACCAGCATTCTGCTGCTGATACTGAGCAGCAGCCATCTGCTGAGCGATCTGTTCAAGTTCACTCATCTTAGATTCAAGAGTAGCCATATCATTATTGTCTAATGCAGTCTTAAGTTCATCTCTTAAAGCTGTAGCCTGGTTCTTCTGATCTTCTGGAAGGTTAGCACCCTGTTCAGCTAAAGCCTTATCAATCTGGTTAATCATAGCTTCTGCTTTGTTCTTAGTTTCGATGTCTTTACGTTTCTTTTCATCGTCAGCTTTATTGCTTTCAGCTTCCTTAACCATTCTATCGATTTCTTCTTCACTTAAACCTGTAGAGTTCTGAATAGTGATAGACTGTTCTTTGTTTGTCTTCATATCTTTTGCTTTAACATTTACGATACCGTTAACGTCGATATCAAATGATACTTCAATCTGAGGAATGCCTCTTGGAGCTGGTTCAATACCATCAAGTTTAAATAAGCCTAACTGCTTATTATCTTTAGCCATTGCACGTTCACCCTGTAGTACGTTAATATCTACAGCTGGCTGGTTGTCAGCAGCAGTTGAGAAGATCTGTGATTTAGTAGTTGGGATAGTTGTGTTACGAGGGATTAATACTGTCATAACACCACCCATAGTTTCGATACCAAGTGATAATGGTGTAACATCAAGTAATACGACATCCTTAACATCACCAGTGATAACACCACCCTGGATTGCAGCACCCATAGATACTACTTCATCAGGGTTAACTGACTTGTTAGGTTCTTTTCCTAATAATCTCTTAACTGATTCCTGTACTGCAATGATACGAGTAGAACCCCCAACTAGTAAGATCTGATCGATTTCAGATGCAGATACTTTCGCATCAGTTAATGCCTGTCTTACTGGAACTTCTGTTTTAGCAACTAAATCAGCTGTTAATTCATCAAATTTAGCTCTTGTAAGAGTCATATCTAAATGAAGTGGTCCATTAGCACCAGCAGTGATATATGGTAATGAGATCTGAGTCTGCATCATACCAGATAAGTCTTTCTTAGCCTTTTCTGCAGCATCTTTAACTCTCTGCATAGCCATCTTATCAGCACTTAAATCAACACCGTTTTCTTTCTTGAATTCAGAAACCATGTAGTCCATAACTTTCTTATCGAAGTCATCACCACCTAAGCGGTTGTTACCTGCAGTGGCTAATACATCAAATGTACCATCATATAAGTCAAGGATAGAAACATCGAATGTTCCTCCACCTAAGTCATATACTAATACTTTCTGTTCCTGTTCAGTTTTATCTACACCATAAGCAAGTGCTGCTGCTGTAGGTTCATTGATAATACGTTCAACATCAAGGCCTGCAATCTTACCAGCATCCTTAGTAGCCTGACGCTGAGCATCATTGAAGTAAGCTGGAACTGTGATAACAGCCTTAGTTACTTTTTCACCTAAATAGCTTTCAGCAGTAGCCTTTAAGTTCTGAAGAATCATTGCTGAAATTTCTTCTGGTGTATAATCACGACCATTTACATGTTCTTTATAGTTTGTACCCATATGTCTCTTGATTGATGCTACAGTATCAGGATTTGTAACAGCCTGACGCTTTGCAGCTTCACCAACGATGATTTCACCGTTCTTGAATGCAACAACCGATGGAGTTGTTCTCATTCCTTCTGGATTTGCAATTACTTTTGCTTCACCATTTTCCATAACACTGACACATGAATTTGTTGTACCTAAATCAATACCAATAATTTTACTCATAATAAGTTCTCCTCCTATTAATCCTTATTCACTTTCACTAAAGTTGCTCTAATTACTCTATCTTTTAACATATAACCTTTTTGTAATTCTTCAGTCACAATATTTGGACCAAAGTCAGGATTATCATCCTGCATGACTGCCTGGTGCATATTTGGATCAAATTCCTTACCCTGTGCTTCAATCACAGTTACACCATTCTTACCAAGAATATTCATTAACTGGTTCAAAATCATCTTATTACCCTTAAGAATATTCTTACCTTCTTCGCTTTCAGGCTCAACAGTTAATGATCTTTCATAGTTATCAATAACTGGTAGTAACTCTTCAATAAAAGACTGCATTGCATACTTTAACTGATTCGCGTGTTCATTTTTAAGTCTTTTCTTTAAGTTTTCCATATCAGCGAATACTTTATAATAATCTGTCTTCCACTTGTTGATTTGAGATTCTAAATCCTTAATCTTTTCATCTTTAGGATCTACTGTTTCTTCAGCTGTTTCTTCAGTTGTTTCTTCTTTTACTTCTTCAGCTTCTTCCTTAGTAGATTCTTCAACAGTTTCTTCTGCTTCTTTCTTCATTTCTTCTGCCATGGTCTCACCTCTTCTACTCATCATTTTCCTTGATGATTCTTTCTATATTTTCAGTAATATATTCTACAAGCGATACAACTTTCTTGTAAGGCATACGTGTTGGACCGATTACAGAAATCGTTCCTTTACTAGCTCCTCCTGTATCAAAAGAAGATGAAATAACTGATACATCATCAAGTCCAGATACATTTGAATCATCACCAATCAATACCTTGATGCCATCATCATCAGTTGGTGCTAAGAAATTCCAGTTTGATGAATTTTCAAATGCACTCACTAATTTTCTTAACTTGTTGACATCATTGTATTCTGGTTGATACAGCAAATGATCTTTACCAGAGAAATATACATTGTTTCTTGCAAACTTCATAAATGCTTCTAAGAAAGCATTAAACAAGATTTCATGTTCCTTGATTCTCGTATTGAGGATTGGCTTGACATCGTTTTCTAATCTATCTGCCACCTGATTGATTGGTGTGCCAACTAATGTGTCATTCATTACCGCCACACAAGATTGTAAATCATCCAAACTCAATGTCTCAGATAAAGTGAAAACTCGATTTTCTACATGTCCCTTATCCGTTACAATAATCGCAGTGACATTACGCGTCCCAATTGGAACAAGTGTAATGTTCTGCAGACATTCATAACTTGAATTAGGTCCTAGAGCAACCGCCGTCAGATCAGTCAACTGGCTTAACATTTCGCAGCTTTCTTTAATCAAACTATTCAATGATTGATGTGTATCACTAAAGATAGTTGCAACCTGATTCTTCACCTGTTCGTCGACATTTGGCTGAAGCAAAGTATTTACATAATAGTAATATCCCTTCTTAGAAGGAACACGGCCAGAAGATGTATGTGTCTTCACTAGAAAACCAAGTTCTTCAAGCTTGCTCATTTCATTTCGAATAGTGGCGCTTGAATATGGTAATTCATATTTTGTCATCAGAAGCTTAGATCCAACAGGTTCTGCTGTTTCAATAAACTCTTCGACAATATATTTAAATATAAGCATTTGTCTTGCCGAAAGCATCCCAAGCACCTCCTTAGCACTCTTTTTCCTCTTGTGCTAGATTCATTATACATTCTTTTTTAGCAGTGTCAAGACTTTAGTGCTAGTTTATATTAAAAAGGGGTTCTCTTATTTGAGAAACCACTTATTCTGGTAAGAAATCTAGAAGAATGGAATTAAGAAGATCGAGTGTATCATTTGTTTTCAAATGATTGTTTTCAATAATCAACGAATGATTACCTAGGTTCTTAGTAAGAGCTTCTTTATAGACATCTTCTACAGAACAATGATATCTTCTTTTAAATTCATCAAGGTCTAATCCTTCTTTTAGACGTAAAGACATCATAAGATAATTAAACATTGTATCTTCAATTGTTTCTTTTTCTATATATATTGTATTCTTCCCCTTCAAGTAATCAGTAAGACTACGCGAGTGAGAAATAAGTTCATCATCTATTTTACCTGTCGCACCAATGCCCACACCATAATAATTATCATAATGCCAATAAACTTTATTATGTTCTGATTCATGATTTCCTAACGCAAAGTTAGAGACTTCATAGCGATGAAAACCAGCATGAGAAAGTGTCTCTACAATATAATCACTCCACTTTCCTTCTGTCTCTTCATCAAGAGGTTCATAGTTGTCATAAAGTCTTGTATGTTCCTCCAATATAAGTGAATAATAAGATAAATGATTAATAGGAAGTGATAAGGCAGTCTTTAAATCTTCTTGGACATCTTCTAATGTCTGATTAGGAAGTCCATACATGAGATCAATAGAGATATGCTTAAAGCCTATAGAGCATGCATTTCTTATTACTTCTTGCGCAATATCAGAAGTATGATAACGTTCAATCCTTTTTAATAAATCATTATTAAATGTCTGTACACCAACGCTTATTCGATTCACACCATGAGTATGCATACATTCTAGTTTATCAAGCGTTGCTGATTCAGGATTGACTTCTATTGTATATTCGAGAGTATCATCCCCTACAAAAGGATCAACCATACTTAATAATGCATCTAATTGATTTAAAGAAAGAGCACTTGGTGTTCCTCCTCCTATATAAATAGTTCTCATAATATGATGGGGAAGAGCGTTAAGTTCTTCCTTTAATCGTTCTAGATATTTTAAGACAAACTCTTCACGATAATAGACCTTTGCGAAATCGCAATAAGAACAGATATGATCACAAAAAGGAATATGAATATAAAGTGCTTTTGTTTCCATATTATATCCTCATCAAGAAGAGTTCTAATCCTCTAAATTTATCTACTGTACCTGTCTTGATTGCATAATCCAGTTCTGATAAGTCATAAAGTTTTTCCATGAGTTCAGTAATATCAAAATGTGCTGCATTTTTACGAATTGGATAGATAGCACGAGGATTAAGACCTAGTGCTGAGGCAATATCATTATCACGATATCCCTTCTTGCTCATAATAGAGACCTGGTAGAGATTACGTAACGCATTCGCAATTAAACCAATGAGTTCTAAAGGATCATGTTTCTTAGAGATTAAGTCTTGATAAACACGCATTGTATTTCTTAAATCATGATTCAATAATGCATTAGTTAACTTAAAAACATCCTCTTCAACTCGTGGTGGGACTAATCTTTCAACATCTTCTTTCTTTATACTATGTGTATAGAGACATAATTTCTCTACCTGATTAGAAATAGTCAAAAGATCATTTCCACAGCGTTCTAGTAATAAAGCAAGAGCATTGTCTTCAATAGAGGCATTTCTATGAACAATGGCTTCTCTAGTAGCCTTATAAAGCTGATTGAAGGTTAATTTCTCTATTTCATACCATTTCGCGTTTTTACGTAATGATTTAACTACTTTTTTTCTTTCATCAAAGTTACGCTGATCATGATATATTACAAATAATGTTGTTGGATTATCATGTTCAATATAATCTAAAAATAACTTGATATCTTCATCTGTGACTAGCTTCTTTTTAGGCTTCTCTTTTGTAAGAAAGATTGGATTCTTTAATACAACCATCTTATATTCTGTTAAGAAAGGTTGTGTTAAAGCATCTTCAATAATGTCCTTCATAGGTGTTTCACCTGCATGATAGACCATATAGTTCATATCATCGCTTGTACATTGATATTTCTTTTTTAAGTCTTCTAATCTTTGTGCAAGTAATAGTTTTTCTTCTCCATATAATACAATATTCATAGTTCTCCATCCTTTTGTCCTATTCTACCATATATTCATGATTAACGGTAAATAAGATGTTCTCCTAAATAAGTGATAATAGAAAAGCTACCATCAAGATCTGTACGCAGTATTTTAATCTTTCTTTCTTCTAATCGTTTAATGACAATATGAGCTGGATGCCCATAGAGATTATGTTCTCCTACACCAATCATTGCGATACGAGGATGAACCATTTGAAAGAATGTTACAGAAGAAGAATAACCACTGCCATGATGTGCAACCTTCATTATATCGTTATAGTAATACAATCTTGCATTTTTTCGCTTTGATAAGAGCATATAAGCATTTCAGTAGAAATAAAATACCCTTGTATCGTTTAAGCGACAAAGGGTGTAATATATCGTTATTATGATACAAGTTTGTTCTATATATAATATAGAGAGAAGTATTCATAAAAAAGTGCCCTTTTTAGGGTCACTTCTATACACTTACAAACTGGAATTTATTTAGTTCTTGTTATGCTGTTTTGCTATGCTTTTTTGAGTATTATTAACATCTGCTTTCAGTCGCTCTACATTATCGTATGCCAATCCAAATTTAAAAATCTTTTTCCCTTTTTTATCATAGAATACAGTTAATTTATCATAACTGTAGGTGGGTACAATATTTCCATAATCTAATCCTGTTCTATATGTTTCACTTTTTGTTTTTGATGTTTTAATATCAGACATACGATATTCCTTATTTTTAAAACCAATATGATAAATCACTTTTCCTTTATAAACTTCAACTCGTTTTGTAGCTGAGACAATACCTATAATTCCAAAAATAAAAAGAGGTAGGGGTATAATTATAAGGAATATTGCTAAAAATGTGTAATAAACAAATTCCTGCATAAAAATACAGCTAAAAACAGTTGTGGTTATGAAAATGATACTTATAAGAATCATTAAGCAGCCCACAATCAGATTTAATATTTTTCGACCTTTTTTCATAGCGATACAGTATCTATATGCACCTAAATTTTCCATATAGTTTCCTCCATAACTTCTAAATTTTTCTTTGCGTATAACTTCTTTTCAAACTGAAACCTGCTTGGCTTTATCATAAGGCTGAGTAGATCATAAAAACGCCAAATAAAAATACTAACAAAGCAACAATCTCTATACGAAAATCAAAGCATTTGAAAACCTCATTCCCATATTTTTCATTCTTAAATACGGAAATTTCTTTTCCAATATTTCTCTTTCCCAATGACAAAAAGATACAACCATGTGCAGTATGATATTTTTTGTTTTTAATCTTCACTATATAAGCATGCTTTTTGACATTAACACCACCTACTACATAACCTGCATTTTGTTCTACAATGTCGATTATGTTCCCTTTGCATTTTTCGCCAGTAAAAACAACCCTATATTTTATGTATAGAATTAATAGTGATGTGAATATAAAAATACTCCCTAAAAGCCACATTGAGTACACTCCTATAATTAAATCTTGTTCGTGTTAAATTCCAATTTATTTACTTATAATTATAACAAGAATAACAATCTCTATAAAGATAAAAAAACAGCAGGGGTCATTCTGCTGTTATATTTTTACCTTGATATTTTGATCACCTATAAAATTCACTGTAATCGTTCCGTCAGCATTAACAAGCATATCTTCGACTGTTCTTTTCATTAAATCATAATCGTAGTCGGCAATAATGTTTTCTAGCTTTTCAAATTTAATGATAAATTCTTCTAACTTGCTAATCTCTCTTTCATGTAAGTTATTATCCTCGATTAAAGCATTGTAATTTTCTCTAGCCTTATCGTATTCCTGACTATGTTGCTTAATTAGTAGTTCGTATTTCTCAAAGGGTAAAGGCTTTACTTTCTGATTATTTATAATTTCTCTGTATACCTGTTCCGCTTTATCCATTGCTACTGCTGCTTGTCTTATTTCTTCTGCATAACTTTTGTTCTGATTCTTTATTTCCAACAGATACTTGATGTTATCTATAATCTCTTTTTTGTTAACCAAAAGTTGATTTATAGCCTCTACAAATATTTCTTTTAATCTGGTTTCATCAATTGCTAAAGTGCTACATTTATCACCCTTGTACTTAGCGTTACATCGATATATGATTTTTCGATACTTGCTATTGGAATGCCAAACTTTTGAGCCATACGCTTCTCCACATTCTCCACAAATAATCATTGATGAGAAATCTCTTGCTGCTGAACTCTTTTTCTTTTTGCTTTTTCTTTTCATCAAAAGTTGAACTCTATCGTATACTTCTGCGGATACGATTGGTTCGTGATGATTTTCTACATAGTATTGTTGCAGTTCTCCTTTGTTTTTAATGAGCTTCTTCTCCAAATAATCATTGATGTAGTATTTCTGCATCAAACAGTCACCTTTATACTTTTCATTCTTTAAAATAGATAAGATTGTAGAATTATCCCATTTATCTTTACCAGTTACTGTTTTAATACCATCTCGTGTCAGTCTTTTTGCAATTTCAACTGTAGTTTTTCCATCAAGGTATTCATAATAAATTCTTTTTACTATTTTTGCCTGCTCTTCATTGATGACAAACTCTCCATCAGGACCTCTATCGTATCCTAAGAATCTTGAAAAGCCTAAACATCCATGACCATCCGCCATTCTTTTTCTTTGACCCCAAGTCGTATTTTCTGAAATAGATCTGCTTTCCTCTTGTGCCAAAGAAGATAAGATAGTTAAGAGCAATTCTCCCTTTGAATCAAGTGTATAAATGTTTTCCTTTTCAAAAAAGACTTCAATACCTACGTTTTTCAATTTTCTTACGGTGGATAGTGTATCTACTGTATTTCTTGCAAATCTTGAAATAGATTTAGTCACTATCATGTCAATCTTTCCATCAAGTGCATCTTGAATCATCGATGTAAAGCCTTCTCGCTTTTTAATACTTGTTCCTGTGATTCCTTCGTCTGAATACATTCCTGCAAATTCCCAGTCACTTCTTGAATTGATGTAATTCGTATAATAGTCAAGCTGTGAATTATATGAATTTTGCTGTTCATCTAGTTCGGTTGAAACACGAGCATATCCTGCCACTTTTTTCTTTTTCAATTCAATAGAATTGTCTTGAATGATGTCTTGTTTCTTTTCAGGAATAACCGTCACTACTTTCTTTGTCTGCATCTTCGTTTTGGCTCCTTTCGTTCTATCATTTTCATTGTTTTATCCTTAAAAATGTATTCTAAATAATCATCGTACACTTTTATATGATCTACTCTCATTTTGAATTCGTTCTCATCTTCACAAATCGAAAATGTATATTCATTCAATTTTTCTTCCGTAATGTATCTAGCGTGACAAGTTTTACTAATTTCATTGCCTTGACATTTCCATATCTTTTTACCATGTAATGTTCTTCTACAAAGTGCCCTTTCACAATGACCACACTTCATTTTTCCAGAAAAACAAATGAAGGTTTTCTTCGGAGTTTCCTTTGCCTTTTGTTGCATTATTGCCTGAACATTTTCAAATGACTCTCTATCAATAATTGGTTCATGTACATCTGACAAAATATACTTTGGTACTTCCCCATAATTTCTAGTACATTTTCTTACCCTTGGCGAGTAAAATTGTTGAAGCACTCTATCTCCAATATAAATACGATTCTTCAAAATATCTTTTACTGTTCCTCTTGTGAAATTTTTACCCGTTACTGTTTTTGCAGTTATCAATTCAGATATTTTCTTTGGTGACATTCCATCAAGATATGCTTTATAGATGAACCTGACGACCTCGGCTTCTTTCTCTACAATCTTATAAATATCTCCATCCCAATCGTAGCCATAACATCTTGAGAAATGATGATATACCCCATCTTGCATTTGTTTGTTTTTACCCCACTTAACATTCTGAGATATTGATTCAGATTCTGCTTGAGCAAAGGATGCTAATAATGAAAGAACTAATTCTCCATCGGAATTGAAAGTTGAAATACGATCTTTTTCAAATCGAACTTCCACATTCAGTGATTTCAGCTCTCTACACGATTCTAATAAGTCCACTGTATTTCTTGCAAATCTAGAAACCGATTTTGTTAAAAGCAAGTCAAATCGACCAGCTCTAGCATCATCCATCATCTTCAAGAATTGCTCTCTACTTTCCGTGCTTGTCCCTGTTATTCCTTCATCAACATACACTTGAACGAACTCCCATTCTGGATTTTTTTTAATCATCTCTGTGTAATGTGACACTTGATTAGCTAAAGAATGTAGTAAACTATCCGAACTAACAGAAACTCTTGTATAAGCTGCTACTTTTCGTTTTTTTATTTCTTCTTTTAATAATGGTAGCTTAATAATTTTCAAATACACCCACTCCTTTCGCACTTGTATTAACCCTCTAATTCAAGAACATATCAAGCTTTATTTGATACAATATTTGAAGATTATTTTGCCCATATTTTGTAGTCATTTCGTGCAAAAAGATCTTATATTCTTTAGGTGTGATGACACCTTTATATAGAAACTTTACAGCTAAATCCATTGTTATTATGAAATTAATTTGTTCCATAAGAGACACCTCCTATGTAACAGGCAAAGAAAATAGTTCAAATTTTACCCCGAAAAATAAAAAAATGCCTGCAAGAGAAATTAATCTCCAACAGGCATTACTTTTAACCTAAAATTTGATTGACTCGATTTTGAACCGCATCATAATTATATCCTGCTGCAGTCAGTCTTTTCTTTCTATCAGTTCCATTTCCCCAATCACCACGAATCACCTCTTTGGCGAGAGTATCAATCGATTTTGTTGGTGTAGCTTTTCCACCATCAAGGATTTCATTTACTTTGCTTTGAACAGCATCATAATCATAACCTGCAGAAGTCAATTTGTTTTTTCTGTCAGAGCCATTACCCCATAAACCTTTAATAACTTCTCTTGCAAGTTCATCGATGGATTTTTTATTTGATTTTGGATAGACAATATTTCCTCTCTCATCAAAAACAAAATATCCCTTATGAGAATCAGCACATCTTTTCGCATTATCAAGTGACTTAAATGCACCCTTTTGCGATTTCACATTAGACCATGATTTTCTAACTCTATATAAGCTTTTACTTGGTGTAACAGAAGAGCCACCAAGCTGTGCTGTCACCTTTTTAGCAAGTTCACCAAGTCTTGAATATAACCAATCACCAGGACACGTCTTATTTGCAAACCATCTGTGAACTGTAAGAACCATTTCATCGGACTTTGGACTATAATTAAGAGTCTTATTCTTATCTCCAAACCAGATAAGTTTCTTTTTACCGTTTCTTTTACAGATGTCTACACAAAGTTTGATAAGGGTAGAATAAACCTTATCATTCATCCAATAAGGATGCTTTGTGTCTGATGCACATTCGATTGTTACGGCTCTTTGGTCATTTGAATTTGAAGAAGAACACCATGAACGGTTCTTCTCTTCTACATACATTCCGACTCTACCATCAACGCCGATTCCATAGTTACAGCTTGCTTCCCTTGATGTAGGGGCAAAGATATTACCTAAAGTTTCAACACTGCATTGACCCACTACACAGTGTGGTGTAATGCGATCAATGGCGTGAGTTCTTCGTCCTGAATGATTCGGACTAAGTCTTGTATAAGATACTAAATTACTATTTGACATCAATTATTCCTCACTTTCCGCTCTATCATGGAGCTGTTCTAAAACGTCTTTGATTTTTACTGGAATTGGAAGTCCCAAATGTCCTGCATTTTCAAGAATACTTACACCTTCATTGGAAATGTAGAAAAAGATAACTGCCGTTCTAAGAACACTGCCTGTACCGATAACCTCTACATCAAGAATGTTTGCAATTCCTACAAGCAAGAAAATAAGCACCTTTCTGCAGATACCCTTAAATCCGACAGCACTAGATAATTTCTTATCCGCAACTGCACACATCACTCCAGTGATGTAATCGATGACTACAAATAATAAAAGTGCGAAAACCAAACCATCGCACCCTCCTAAGAAATAACCAAGCCATCCCCCAATTCCTGTAAATACAAGTTGAATTACATTCCAAAATTCCTTCATAAATTTATTCCTCCTTTTCAAGAATTTTTGATATAGAAAAAGCGACCATCCTTATTGGACAATCGCCTGATCTAACTTTATTAATTTGTTCTTTTCCACATATAAACTACTAAATAAGGTGGCATATTGTTATGTGCTACAGAGCCTCCCTTTGAAGATGTTAAATAGCTGTACTCATTGCCCTCAGCTAAATTTGTTTGTTCTTTCCACCACATTTCAATAACCGTTTTACCAGTTAAAGATTTTGCAGCGCTTGCCGTCATTCCTTTACCAAACACACCCTCAAAATCAGAAACCATTTCTCCATTGTTAGACATATTATTAAAGAATGGTGTATCGTGGGCATGATTTGGCATTTCATTGACTGATAATTTATGACTAGCCTCACCACCGGTAGCACCATTTCCATAAGTGCTTCCAGCACCAAGTAAAAATCTATCCTTTAGCTGTACCCAAGTACCACCAAACAAGGTAGTAGGATTGGTTGAATTAACAGATATATAAATACTTCCTATCGGATAGATATAATCAATTATCTTTTTCCCTCGAACTCTAAAATCCCATTTTTCAGAAATTTCAAAGGTATTATCATACTCAGCAACCTTTCCAATGGCGATTCCTTTACCACCCGCTTTATAATCCATAAGTACAGACGCAGTTGAAATAGTATCTGTTATGGATACTGAAATAAACGCATCCGATATTGTGTACTTAATATCGTAAGAATACTCAGACGAAATGCTGCCACCAAAAACAAAGGAATATCCACTCGAAAACGTCTTACTTGCATTAATCCAAGAACTCTCTGTTGATTTTTTGTAATAGACTGAAGTAGTTATTGAATTCTTACTATTACAAGAAGAATAACTAAACGATACTAATCCTTTTACATAAGTTCCATCATCCAAAAGTGAGCCTCCACTATTACACCTTTGCGATGAGTAAGAAGATATAACAGGCGGACTATACGCAATTACTGTTATTGAAATCGTCTTTTCATCCGATACCCTACCTCTTGAGTCAGTAACTTTAGCGGTAAATGTTATCGTTCCTGTTGTATTTAAAAAGCCTGTGGTAAAAGAAGAAGAGGTAGAACTAAATCCACCTCCACTAATACTATATGAACTAATTGTTGAACCTTGAATTCCCGCTGCTCCATTAATTGCAAGTGTTACTTTTGATTTTCCTTGCACATAGATACCCCAGCTAGATGGAACATCTCCATCAACTCGAGTAGCTGTAATACTAGACAAACTAGGTTTCATTGAATCCGGTATTTTAAGTGATACTGTAATGCTTTTTGAACCAACGCTTGTACTTCCACTATAAGTTGTGCAAGTAATTGTCACTTTGCCAGAAATAGAACTTGGTATTTGCTGAGCAAGTGTAAGCGGCGGTGTCCAAGATACAGAAGTAGCAGTTGTCTTTGAAACAATTGTTCCCTTAGCATTTCCAAAAGCATATGTCAGCGTATGTGTAAACGAACTAGATGCACGAGAAATACTAATCGTAGATGCACTTCCCATCACTCCACTTGCCATTGATATTGAAGATGCTCTTGGGATTGTATTTAAAGTATGCGTTCCACTTGCTCTTACACTTACTGCATAAGTATAAACCCCTGCCTCACAACTTAAACTGAAAGACTTCGTACCGTCTGAATTATGTGTGATAGTAGTACTACCCGATGCAATAACTTGGTCTTTTTTAAGCTGAATTCGAGTATCGCTTGAATATACAGTTTTACCATTGATGACTGCTTTAAAAGCACCTGACATTACCCAACTTCCGCCTCCGGCAGAACCAGAACCTTTTAAAGTCCAAGCAATCGTAGTTGTGTTATTTGCAACGCTTTGACTGGTTTGCGACCATGAAAGAGTAATGGATCTGCCTTCTTTTTCATTCGTTGTTATGCTTCCTGATGATGCCATACATTTCCTCCTATCTAGTTTCCGGATTTCTCCATACTACAGAGAGATTCCCTGATGTTCTTGGAATAAAGTCAAACCATCCTCTCGTTTCATTTCCTAAAGATAATTTATTTCTAATTTCTGCATTAGTAATAACTAAACTGTTGTTTGAAATAAATGCGATTTTCTGTCCATTTTCTTTAAAGGCAAGTTCTTCATTGGAAAGTTCTGCAGTAAAGGCATTTCCAATCTTTCCTAATTCAATTAACGCGCCCTTAAAGCGAATATACTCTTCTAGCAACTGTTGGTTTGTTGCCACATTGTTTTTAATCTCATCAGTAACAGCAGTAAAATCCATTCTGATTTCTGTGCTGTTTTGAGTGATACTTGTTTGGAAATCTTTTTGAATACTCTCAAGTTCTGTCTTATCAATGTAGGTATCATGCACAATACTTAATATCTGATTAGAAGTCTTGGTTATCTCAGAAAAACAATTATGGACTTGTTCTTTCAAAGCACCTACATCTTGAACTGTTCCATCAAACTCAGTCAGCTTATCGTTAATTGAATCCAATTTTTCAGTTTTAGAGAGAAATTCATCTTCAAGAGCAGATAGGTTTTTATCATTTTTTACACTAATATCGGAAAGAGTTACACCACTTGCACCAATGGTGATTGTATTACCGGATGGTTTTAAATAATCTCTAGTTCTTGATAAACAAAGATAAGTTCCATCAATTCCATGTGGCTTTGAAACACACTCAACATACATTCCTGCATGGATACTTCCAATATTAACTCCCGTTTCTGATTCGTCCACAATAGTTAGCTTAATG
The DNA here is from genome assembly GCF_040227455.1 of Catenibacterium sp. RTP21428st1_D7_RTP21428_210409. Lineage (NCBI taxonomy): Bacteria > Bacillati > Bacillota > Erysipelotrichia > Erysipelotrichales > Coprobacillaceae > Catenibacterium > Catenibacterium sp. RTP21428st1_D7_RTP21428_210409. Next base: position 19,441 of record NZ_JBEHVX010000016.1, read on the forward strand.
CTAGTAATTCCTTGAATTAAATTAGAAAGTCTAGTCCTAGCTTTACTTAAAAGATTACCTGGAACTGTTACATTCTCCCAAACTTCCGATGCCCAAATCCATCCGATTTCATTTACTGTATCTTCGTCATAAATATAGTTTTTACCTTCGTTGACTCCTGTAATATCAACTCTCTCATTCGATTCAGTTTCCACTCCTTCTTCATCGATGATTTTCTTTCTTGCACCAAGCGGAATCAAAGCACTGACTCGTTGCATATGATCTCTTGCTATTTCTACATCAAGCAGATTTTTTCCATATTCTACTTTTTGTAATGACTTTATTTTAAAATCATCAAGGTAATCTAAAAATTTACCATTTTCGGTATAACGAACTTTTAGATATCCACCATGAGTATCAATCAGTTTCTTTTTAATTGCATCAAGGGTTACTGAAAACTCAGAATTTGAATATGAAACATAATCGTTGTTATCTTCTACAGTTACAACTCCAACAGTGAATTTCTTTTTCTCTTCCACTTTTTCATTATGAATAGAAATAAAATATTCGAGTAATCCTTTGAGCGTTCCTTTATATTCAAAAGGAGGCTGTATTGAATCTTTTAAATATGAAAGAGCACATTCACAAACCCAAGTATGTGTATTATGAAAATCACTGCCATCATCAAGTGCTCGCCCTTCAAAAATAGTTTCACTTCCATATTTACAAGTAATAACCGATGACATCGGTTTAACCAAATTTAAATAAGGATGATTAAATGGTGCTGATAATGTGAATGAGTCGATATTTTCTGCATCTTCTTTTATCTGTGCTTCTAGTATCGTAAGCCTTGATAAATTAGGATGATAAAAGATATTTCCATCAACATATACTTTAAAATCACTCATAGACAGCCCTCCCTATAGGAGAAACTAACTGTTCCTGTAGTTTCAATAGAAACAGAGTTACTTCCATAATGCAGTTCAAATTCAGGCATTACCCAAGTACCGGCACTCAGTGTTTTATGGAAATTATCTTCTTCAATCTTCCATTTCAAAACTGTTTCCGATGTAGTAATAATAGTTGGAACTACCGGCATAAAATCGTTTTTAAGATTTATCGTTCCATTTCCTGTTTGTATTTCTTCAGTAAGTTCTGCATGATATCGGTAGCTATCACCATCCATACATTCAATTACAAGCTGTCCTTTAGAAATTAATGGGTCATAAGATGAATTAAGGTTCAACGTCCCAATGCAGTAAAGATTCGGCTCTTCACTGGTTTTAATTCGACAGAGTTTACCATTAAATTTATTTGCCATTAATAACACTTTTTCATCAAAAGTTTTTCTAGTTCCTAGCATAGATAAAGTAATAGTAAAAGCTCTCGGTTCATATGATACAGAACCAAGAGCCTCATTAAATCTTATTGGAGAATTTCTACCAGGTACAATGACAGTTTCTGTTTGTGCTTTTGGAATAGGAAAATCTATTTTTTCTCGAATCCACCCCATACTAAGCACAGATATATCATTAATATAAATATCCGGTATCATAACGAAAGCCTCCTTGTAAGTTTTTGTTTATTGCCAAGTCCCTCATCAAGAGCAGGGAGTAAATGACCTACCAAAGTTCCATCTTCAAGATAAATTCCCTTACTGCTGTTATCTGCAATAATTGATAGATACTTTTCCATCACGCCTGTATTAAGGTGACTTGAAATCATAGCCTCTAACTGTTTATAGAAACCAGAAAGAGGAAGAATTGCCTCTGCACCGGCTTCTCCTCCTGCCATAAGGGAAGAACCATTCATTCCAAAGACTGTAGGTCTTGTCATGATACCACCTTCCTTGTACCAATCAATCGATAGCTTAGGAACTGATGGTGGCATAATAGATAGCTTTCCTGAAACTTTGAAATGTGGCAACTTAATATGCGGAAGAGATATTTTCATACTGCTGAAGAACCCTTTGATTTTATCTACGATTCCTTTAATCGTATCTCTTGCTTTTTCAATCGGAGTGACAATTGCCGTTTTTATCTCATTCCATACTGATGTTGCAGTACTTTTGATGCTATTAAACACACTCGACATCGTTGACTTCACAGAATTAAATACAGTTGTTACTGTTGTTTTTACAGCATTAATTGGTGTAATGATTGCTGTTTTGATTCCATTCCAAACAGTAGTAGCAAAAGTCTGAATTGCAGTAAATACTGTGGTAATTACGGATTTAATCAAATCAAGAACGGTAATAACAACATTTTTTATTGATTCCCAAATAGTCGTAAACACCATTTTTATGCTATTTAAAACTGTAGTTATCGTGTTAGATACTGCATCAATAGCTGTGGTTACTTTAGATTTGATTGTATCCCACACAGAGATGACGATTTCTTTACAATTCTCCCAAATGAAACGAAATGGTAATGTGATGATATCAAATGCACCTTGAAGGATTGAACCAATAAACATAATGGCAGTTTGTACAGTATTTTTTATTCCTTCCCAAAGGTTTACAAAGAAAGTAGAAATACCTGTCCAAATGCCAATAAAGAAATCCTTAATCCCAATCCATATTTCATTCCAAGAAGTACCGAACCAACCTAGAACAACATCAGCAATACCTCGAATTGTATTCATACAAGTTGTAAAAGTATTCTTGATGAAGTTCCAAACAGAACCAAATATTCCTTTTACACCTTCCCAGACCTGTGTCCAATTGCCTGTAAAAATACCAATGAATACATCCAAAATACCGGTAATAATTCCAAGAGTTTCTTCTAATACATTGGCAATCTGAGAAAATACACCTTCAAATACTGGTCCTAAAAACTCACATAAACCATTCCAAATTGCGGATACAATTTCTTTGAAGTTTTCAAAATCAAACCCTAAAGCATTTAATCTATCCGTAATACCTTGAGCAAAACCAGTAAAGATTTCTTTTATTCGATTCCATATAGCTATGATGTTATCTCTAAATTCTTCATTCGTTTTCCAAAGATGAATAAATGCAGCGACCAATGTTCCTATCATCGCTACCACAGCAATCACAGGAGCAGATATTCCACCAATTGCTACACCCACCTTTGTCATTACACCAGATACACCTCCAGCATTTGCTACAAGTTCACTGATTTTAAGTCCAAGCTTACTAAACGCCTGGATACTTACACCGATTTTTGAAATCACACTTCCAAGTATCAAAAGAAATGGACCAAGAGCAGCAACAAATAGTCCTATCTTTACTATCACTTGTCTTGTTCCATCATCAAGGTTATTTAGCCAATCTACAAAACCTTGAATCTTTGAAACTATATTTTTTATCATCGGCATCAATGTTTCACCGATTGAAATCGCAAATCCCTCAACTGCAGATTTTAAAATAGTAAGTTGACCATGAAGGTTATCAAGCTGAGTGTCTGCCATTTTCTGTGCAGCACCATCACTTTTTTCTATTTTCTTTTGAAGATCACTCCATGTATCACCGGTGTTTGAAAGTAGAGCATTTACTGATGCAAGGTCTGTTTTATTGAAAATCTGACTGATGATATTTGATTTTTCAGCAGCCGTCATTCCATCCATACTCCTATTTAAATCACCTAAAATATCATTTAGGCTACGCATATTACCCCCACTGTCATAAACCTCCACACCAAGAGATTTCATTAGAGAAGTTGCTTTATCTGTTGGATTTTGAAGTGAAAGAATTACGTTTCTTAGATGAGTACCTCCCTCAGCACCTTTAATACCATTATTAGCTAAGATGCCTAGTGCTGTATTTAATTCTGCAGTGCCACCTTTTACTGTTTTTGCAGTTGCACCGATAGTAAGGATTCCTTCTCCTAACTGTCCGACAGATGTATTAGTAGTGGATGCAGTTTTAGCCATCTGATCTACCATCTTATCCGCATCAGATACTTCCATACCAAGAGCTGACATTGCGTCAGTAACCATATCAGAAGCACTAGCTAAATCGATATTACCGGCTGCTGCCAAATTTAAAACAGTAGGGAGCGCATCAACCATCTGTTGAGTATCGTAACCGGCAAGTGCTAAGTAGTTTAGAGCCTCTGCACATTCGCTTGCAGAATAAGCTGTTTTAGCACCCATTGTTTTAGCAAGGTCATTTAGTGTATCCATCGTATTAACAGATTGACCATCAACTTCAGACATGGAATCTTTGGTAATACCCATTGTAGCCTGTACTTGGCTCATTGAAGATTCAAAGTCCGCTGCTGTTTTTACAGATGATACACCCATAGTCGTTACTGCAGCAGAAGCAACAGATGCCTTTTTACCAACATTGGTTATGCTGTTTCCTGCATTTTCAAACTTAGTACCCACATCACCGATTTTAGTCAGTGTCTGATTTGTCTTTGAGGCCTGTGATTCTAGCTTTTTAAGTTCTGTCTCTGTTTCGGCAATCTCTCTTTGAAGTGCATCATATTGAGATTGACTGATTTCTCCTTTTTGGAGTTGTTCATTTGCTTGTTGTGCTGAAACTTTCAAGGTAGCTAGTTTTTCTTTTGTATCTGAAATTGCCTGTGTTAATAACTTTTGCTTTTGAGTAAGTAGGTTTGTATTTGTAGGGTCTAGCTTTAAAAGTTTTTCTACATCCCTAAGGGCAGACTGTGTGTTTTTAATCTGACCATTTACACCCTTTAAAGCTGTTTGAAGTTTAGTGGTATCGCCACCGATTTCAACAGTGATACCTTTGATTCTGTTTGCCATTGGCTGATACCTCCTTAAAAAATTGCATAAAAAAAGCCCGGTATAACCGAGCATAGAAAAAGCACCAACCTTTTCAAATTGATGCTAAAAAATATATCTAATTTTTATTTGTTTTTGTTGAAATCTTCTATTTTCTTTTTAACTGTTTGATAGTAAGAATCTGTCCATTTTTTAGAATAGTTATCCTTATGTTCCTCAATTATAGAACCATCATTCTTTTCTAAATCGAGCACATCATAATTATCAGTGACAAATACCCCTTTAATATCAAGCCAATCTATAATTTTACTGAAGTCCTTATTAAATGAATTAATCCATAATTTTGTATTTGGTAATTCATAGGTTGACTCCATTTTACATTTTTCATCATTGCAATACAGTTTTAAATCGAAAAGAAAATAGTCTATTCTGTCTCCAAAAGTTGAATACCTAGATGTATTGATTCCACCTTTTTCTTTTGGAAAAAACATAATTGGCGTTTGTCTGCTAATAATATATTCATCAATGAAATTATCATTAAAACCTATGTGTTCATAAATTCTGTTTTTTGATATTAATGCATCCACAGTACAAATTATATGATCAACTTCTTTAAATCCACTCGAATCTAGCGCATACCCATCAGGATCCTTATAATACTCTTTAAATATTTTCCAACCTTTATCAGTATACCCATATTTGGTGGTTACTGTATCAAATAAATCTAAATTAAATTGATATATATCATGGTAAGTTAACAACATTAATGAACCTCCTAAACTTTGTTTGTCTTTATTTCTTATAACAACAATTGTAATTAAAATTTTCAGAAAAGTCATTAGTAATTAAAACTTATCAAAATCCTCTTGCGTAGCTAAATTTTCATACTTAGCAGAGTCATTAGCTTTCTCTGTCCAAATGTCCATAACCATGCCAATGGTTAAATAATCTAAATCTTGAATAGATAAGCCTATCTCTAAACTTCGCAAGAGAAATAGCGGTGTTGTCATCTCCCTGCTACTTTTTTTAAGTTTTTTTTAGAGTCAATATCCGTTATAAGATTTGTACCCCAAAGTGCAAGAATTTCCGGTAATACCTCATAGATTGAGAACATATCAAACTGGTCTAACCATTCATCAATATCTGCAGGAATTGTATGGTCTGCATGATAAGCCATGATGTAAGCCACATTTTCAAAAATCTCTAAATCATCAATTGCGAATTCTTCTCCATCAGCCTGTGCTCCCTCATATGATTTTTCAAGTTTTGCTAAATCCTTAAAAATATCACGTTTGAACTTAGCACGATAAAGACGAGGAATTGTAGCAGATGAGCGAAATGCTACTTCCTTACCACCAACATTAATTGTTTTCTTAAGCATCCTTAACACCTCCTGCTACTTTCCTACTTAACGCTTGGACGACTTCTTGAGCTTGAGGGATATATACTGATTTATACCACTCAGCGTAAGTAGACTCACTTGTAGAATCACCTGTTCTACTTTTTACAAGACCATCTTCTCTTGGATCTGCTGTAAGTGATAATGTTTCTGTTCCCGGCTCAATCGTATCTTCCTTTGTTTCAGATTCAATAGATGGACGAGATGCCGTACAGTTATATAAAACATGACGAATGCATCTAACATCTCCATCAAACTCAAATAGCAGTGCGAATTTTTCCATTTCCGCTACTGTAGCATTCTCAACAAGTACACCATTCTTATCAAGTTCTTCTTTTAAAATCTCAGTTCTAAACCATTCAGGAATAAGTGCCATTTCAAGATCACCACTGTATCCATTGTTTGATACACTTCTAAAATAAACAATTCCATCTGCATAAAACGGTGAAGTATCCCCTTCGGCATCTAAACTGATACTAACAGCACCTGGAATTGCTTTTGGTGTTTCATAAGTGTATGTTCCATCCTCTGCTTTTGTAAGTTTTGCAGCGTGGACATTTTTAAGGTTATATTTAATTTTATTACCCATAAATTTTAAGCCTCCATTTCAAATGAATATAGGACTTCAAATAGCTTTTCACTATCAATCCATGTTTCAAGTTTCTCGTAGTAAATACCAAACTTATCAAGCACAGATTCCACTTTTCTTTCTACCGATAAGTCCTTAAAATCGGTATAAAGTTCAATATTGATTTCATTTACTTTTAAATATGCTATTCCGTCAGCAGCAAAGTTATCTGTGCCCGGTGTTAAATAGCATATAAAAGGTGGAGATGGACTTTCTCCCTCTGCAAAGTGATCATAAGCAAAAGGAATGCCTATCTCTTTTAAGATTTTAACTACTTCTTCCATCATCTACCTCCGAGTGCTTTATCGATTTCTTTTTCAAAAACCTCAATTGCTGACTCCTCTGCTTTCGCAATATGTGGTTTTGCAGCAACTCTTCCGCCACCTCGTTTAGCATGACCATGCTCCAAAAGATGTGCAAGTTGATATCTGTTTTTGGAATGAACAGTCACTTCAAGAGAATTAGATGTTTCTTTGGTCTTCTTAACAGTCCAACTTTTAGAATATTTGCCTGTATCCTTAGGAGCTGATTCAGAGATATCTCTTCTTACTGAATTGCCGGCTTTCCTTACTGCTTTTTTAACATCGTCAGTTGCTAAATCTGCATATTCTTTTAAACCATCCATAATTTCTTTGGCTAGGTTATCAATCTTAGTTGCCATCATTTCTCACTTTCTCACATTTAAATTTCAGTGATTTCTTTTTAAAGTTCATGTGGTCAATTGAAATGATGTTATATATCTCATTATCAAAAATGATTCTATTTTTAGTAGTTTCCATGTTTGATAGGATATTACAATATCGAGTGGTAAAAGAAATATCTGAGTCTTCTACAAGAACTCCCGCAGAAAACTTTTCAGAACCACCCTCACCACTGACAGTTGCATAGCAAGAATAAACATCATTCCAAACATTTCTGTGATTTCCGATTTCATCAACTATTACTTCATTTTTCTGAAAAGTGATACGAACATTAAGTAATGCAATATCCATCAAAACTCACTCCTTCGTATTCCTTCAAGCAGGCTTCGAAGTGACAATGTTAGTGCATGATGGTCAGCATCTTCTCTATGTTCATACAAGTAAGCAACTGCATACATCACCGCAATCTTAGAAGATGGAATATCAGACAGTTCATCTACAGATAATCTTGCTATATCCGCACAGAGGTTTTCTCCTGTAGTAATAAATTCTTCGATTAATAAGTCATCATCATTAAAATCAACTCTTAGATAACCTTTCATTTCTTCTAAATCAACTATCACTATCATCACCTCATTTCAATAAATGTAGGCAGTGCCATCACATAACAACACTGCCTTAAATTATTATTCAGATTTCAACTTCAAAATCTTAACTGCTTCTGGAAGTACAAGCTTTCCATCGACTCTTTCTTTTGCAACATAACCAATCATGCCATTACCAGCAAACAATTCTCTAAGTTCTGCAAATGAGCGAGAACCACGATCACCGATATTGTAGTAACTGTAATCACCAAAAGCAATCGCATTTTCAGGTGCAAAAGAAGAAGTATGAACTGCATAACCAAGCACCCTGTCTGGTTCTCCTTCTTTATATGATGGTTGCCAAATATACGCACCATTGTTATCCTTTAACTTTCTAAGTGAAGCAAGTGTAGCATCGTTCATGATGAAAGACGCATTTTTACGATAAGGTCTCTTAAGTCCATATACTAAATCAATAAGGTCATCTGACTTAATTGCTGCAGTTAATGTACTAACAACTTGACCACCTCCGGTTTCTGCGAAAATGCCTGTAGGCTTTCCTTTACCATCACCATTAAGGAAAGAATCCTCTTCTGCATTGGCAAGCGCCTTACCAAATTCAGTGATGATGTAGTTTTCAAGTCCAAAGGCACTATCATATAAAAGTTCTTCTGTTACTTTAATTGCTACATGAAGTTTAAAGGCATCAAGATTGATTTGGTCGAAAGTTGCATCACCAAAAGTAAGTGCTCCGCCTTCTTCAATCCAAGCTGCTGCAGGTTTTGTAGCTGCAATATTAATCTTATGCAAACCAGAAGTAGTGATGATTGTCGCAAGACCACGCATGATGTTTTCTCCTTCAAGCACCTGAATCAAACGCTTATCGTATTCTTCAGGTACTAAATAACCACCATCGCCATCTACACCTTCTTGCAAGATGTTACTTACATTGCGGAAATTAGAACGCATAGCAGAAAGCATGGCGTTTTTGTATTCTTTTGACTTCACACCTGTCATTTTCTTATCGTCCATTTCAGGCACATAAGGTTTTCCTGTAATTGGAGAATTCATAGGTTTGCTAAGTTCATGATCTCTATCTAATGCACGTTGCTGACGTTCAATAGACATGGTCAAATCTTCGATTTCTTTTTCCATTTTGTTATAGGTCATTGTATCCTCTTCAGATAAAACACCTTCTTTTTCATGGGTTTCAACAAAGTTCTTTGCTGTTTCCCATACCTTTGCTCTTTTCTCAATAAGTTCTTTAATAGTCATGATTTTTTCCTCCTTAAATAAATCGTTTCATGAAATTTAAACGTTCTTTGAGTTCACTAGCAGATGTTCCTTTAACTTTAGGAACTTTGATTTCTGCCTGTTTTGTTACATATTCATTTGACACTCCATAGTGTTTTTCTAACTTGTTTTGGAGTGTATTACTGATAGCAGTACGTGAAAAAAGCATTGAATCTGTCATGTTGTTTAGACCTTCAATGCTTTCTTTTTCTTGTTCATTTTTTGTAATCATGTCATCAGCAAATCCAAGTTCAATGGCCATGTTTGCATTCATCCAAGTTTCTGCATCCATCAAATGACTTAACTTTGACCTAGATAAACCCGTTTTAATAACATAGGCATTGATAATTGATTCTTTAACTTCATCTAACATTGCCATCGTTTTTTGCATTTCAGCGTGATCACCAAATGCAAATGTAGCAGGATTGTGAATCATCATCATGGATACTGGTGACATAAGCACTTTATTCCCTGCCATCGCAATTACCGATGCTGCACTAGCTGCAATACCATCAATTTTTACTGTTACATTTCCTTTATAATCAGTAAGCATATTGTAGATTTGAGCAGCAGCTACACAATCACCACCGGGTGAATTAATCCAAACCGTGATATCTCCACTTCCAGAATTTAACTCTTCCTTGAAAAGTTTAGGAGTAACATCATCATCGAACCATGACTCTTCAGCTATCGTGCCGTAAAGTTCAAGAATTCTCTCTGTTACTTCTTCGCTTTCTTGGTTTTGAATCTTTCGATTCTTGAAGTTCCAAAACTTCTTGCTCTTCATTTCCTTCCTCCTCTCCATTTAATGTTTTAGGATTATTTGCAAATATGCCGGCATCTTGAAGTTTGGTCATGTTGCCATTAATGAGATACAAATCACCGCCAAGTTCCGTTGGGATTCTATCGAGATTTTCTAGTTCTCTTATATCATTTGCTGACATCCATCCATTCTGTCTGGCTGTGGCATATCCGTTCATACGGCTTTGATAATCGCCGCGAAGTAATCCATCTACATTAAATTTAATAAAATATTCTTTCTTCTCATTATCGTTTAGTAAAGAACGACACATATTTTGCTCCCACCTTGAAACCCAAGGGTCAAGGGTGTATTTAACAAATTCAAGAGATTGTTGCTCAATATTAGAAAAGCTCGACTTTTCAAGGTCACCTACCATATGAGGTGGGACTCTGAAAATTCGAGCAATCTCATCTATTTGAAATTTTCTTGTTTCTAAAAACTGTGCCTCATTTGGAGAAATAGAAATCGGTGTATACTTCATTCCTTCTTCGAGCACAGCAACCTTGTGAGAATTTGAACTTCCTCCAAAAGTCTGCGACCAACTATCTCTTACTTTCGATGGGTCTTTTAAAGTCCCCGGATGTTCAAGAACACCGGAGGGTGCTGCACCATTTGCATAGAACTTAGATCCATACTCTTCTGCAGCAATGGCAAGACCAATCGCATTTTTAGCCATTGCAATCGGAGAATAACCTACTAATCCATCAAATCCAAGTCCTGGTATATGCATTACTTCATCAGGTGATAGCTTTACTGATGAACCTTTATTTGTAGGCGCATCATCTTGACTTACCATATACTCATAGTAAAGAGTTCCATGCTCATCTCTATCGACTTTCATTCGATTTGGCATTAAGGGGTAGAGTGCAATAATCTCGCCCTTACCATTTCTGATAATTTGAGCATAAGCATTGCCCCACAAAAGCAAGTGTGTCATGAGTGTTTCTCGAAACACAAAGCTTGTCATTTCCGGGTTTGGCTCATCATGAATAATTTTATATAAATTATGGTTTATTGCTTTTTCTTTACCTCCATCCTCGTTATAATGATAAAGATGAAGAGGTAAACCTGCTATCGCCTCTGAAAGAATTCTTACACACGCATAAACTGCAGTCATCTGCATGGCACTTCTTTCATTTACATTTTTCCCAGCGGTACTCGCTCCCATAAAAAACGAGTATGCACTACCACTAGTTCTGTTCTTAGGTGCATCTCTAGTTTTAAATAATCCTGAAAAAATATTCATTTCATTCCTCCATCACAAAATTTAAAAGAAAGGACAAGTTTTATGTATCCATCGTATTCACTTAAAAATACTCGCGGAAAAGATAAGGCTCCACGAAAACGTCAAATTAAACCTATAAGAGAATTAACTGTATCTTCCGTCAGTGGTCATGATTCAAGCGAAGTTCCTGCCATTAGAATTAATGGCAAATGGCTAGGGGACTACGGCTTTCATCAAGGAGATAAAGTTACAGTAGAATGTAAAGAGGGAGAACTTGTAATCAAGAAATTAGAAAACAAGTAAACCTCTAGTATCATAAACAGATTCAGATATTTCATTTCCACAGCGAATGGCTCTATCGAGTGCCATGATGGTTGCGATTGCACCATCAATTTTCTCTGTGGATTTTTCTTTATCAGCTTTAATATTGCCGGCCGGATCTGTTCGAATATAGATGTTATCCATATTCCATCGAAGAACAGGATGACCATCATGAGCAACTTTTCTCTCAAGAACTAATTTCATTAATTCTTTAGTAGGTGGGGACATATCTTTAAAACCCTGTCCGAATGGAACAACAGTAAATCCCATTCCTTCTAGATTTTGAACCATCTGAACAGCACCCCATCTATCGAATGCAATCTCACGAATATTGAATTTTTCTCCCAAGTTTTCAATAAACTTTTCAATAAAACCATAATGAACTACATTTCCTTCCGTTGTTTGCAGATAACCTTTTTTCTCCCATAAATCATAAGGGACATGGTCTTTTCTAACACGAAGTTCTAGGGTATCTTCCGGAACCCAGAAATATGGAAGTATGATGTATTTATCATCTTCGTCAGTTGGAGGGAAAACTAAAACAAAAGCAGTAATATCTGTTGTGGATGATAAGTCGAGTCCTCCATAACAAACTCTACCTAGCAAATCATCTTCTCTGATTACTTCTTTGCACATATCCCATTTTTCCATTGGCATCCAACGAATAGATTGTTTTACCCATTGATTAAGCCTTAACTGTCTGAAGGAGTTTTCTTCTCCCGGATTTTGCTTAGCACTATCACAAGCTGCTTTTACTTTTTCCATTGCGACTGTAATTCCAAGTGATGGATTTGCTTTCTTCCACACTTTTGGATCTGTCCAATCCTCAGTTTCATCAGCCCCATAAATTACTGAATAAAATGTAGGGTCTATTTTTCTTCCTGCAGCAATATCGAGTGCTTTTTGATGTATCTCATAACAGATAGAATTGGTATCATTTCCGGCTGTTGTAATAAGAAAATAAAGTGGTTGCATTCTTGCGTCACCACTTCCTTGAGTCATTACATCATAAAGTTTTCGATTTGGTTGAGTATGAAGTTCATCAAAAATAACCCCATGAGTATTAAAACCATGCTTGTTGGCTACATCTGCGGATAGCACTTGATAAGAACTGTTGGTTGGCTTATAGATGATTTTCTTTTGTGATTCAAGTATCTTAACTCGTTTCATTAAAGCCGGAGAGAATTTCACCATATCCACTGCCACATCAAATACTATTTTTGCTTGGTTTCTGTCTGCTGCACATCCGTATACTTCTGCTCGTTCTTCTCCATCACCACATAAAAGAAGAAGTGCTACGGCAGCTGCAAGCTCTGATTTTCCTTGTTTCTTTGGAATCTCAATATACGCAGTATTGAACTGCCTATATCCATTCGGTTTTAGAACACCGAATAGATCCCTAATAATTTGTTCTTGCCAATCTATAAGTTCAAATTTCTTTCCTGCCCATGTTCCTTTTGTATGACAAAGCTGCTCAATAAAACTGACGGCAAAATCGGCCATGTCTTTACTGTAGTAAGAAGTATCTGCCATAAACTTTGTCGGTACATATTTCTTTAGTTTTCGAATAATAATCACCTCCAAGGCAAAATAAAAAGCCACCCACAAGTGACCGCCATTTCCATATACGAGATACAGAGCCTTTTGGCTCCATACTCGGCAATCTTTAATTGCTTTCGTTTTTAGTTGTATTCCTTCATTAAAATTGCAAGTGCGTATTCTGCTTCTTTACAAGTTGGCTTGATATCCCAACCTCTATCGTAGTTTAAGATTTCTTCTCCATCCATTCTAAGAGTTAACTTAGAAATCTTACCACCTTCAATTCCATAATCTTCGCTAGGTTCTTCATAATGTTTCACCCAATATCTAACGCTTTTGTATTTTCCATTTTCAGTTGGAATTCCAATTGTTCCTTCGCTCCACATTGTTTATGCCTCCTTTATCATCATTTTGATTGCCGGAATCTTCTTGTATTCTCCGGTACTCCAATCTGTGTATCTTGCATTAACTTCTGTAAGTCCGTTCATTTTGATACCGTACTTTTCGAATTCTGCTAAGGTTTCAATTAATCCTGAAAATGTTGAGCTGATTGTAAATTCCTTAATTTCTTCTACTCTTAAGGTTTCTGCAATTGCCGGAATGTCTCTTTCCCAAATCACATCGTTGAAATCGATAAGTTCGTTTCCAACTTCCATGCAATCTCTGTAAGCTCTGAATGTTGTGTGGTTGATTCCAAGCTCATCAAATGTTTTTCCTTTGTTTTCAGGGTTTGACATTGCTTCTTCAAATCTTCTAATTTTCTTCATTTCGTTCACCTGTGCCTTTCTTTTGTTACACTATATATCACTCTAAAAGCACATAATAGCAAGTTATATATCGAGAAAAAGTGTGTTTTTTTTGATAATTTTTAGTCATCTCCATAAAGGATAAAATGCACATATTCTTCTTTATTTTCCTCGATGAAGTTTACTAATTCATAGAAGTCATTTTCATACGCCAGTCTTTGAACCATGTAAATATCAAACATATTTGTAAGACCCGTATCTCTTATGTGAAGTATCTGCTCCTTTATCTTTTGATCCATAGTTCTAACCCTCAATCTTTCTACAGGAGTCTTCACCATAAACAACATTCAAACCACATCCGTTATCCCAGGCAACCATAATGCTTGCCGTATCATCAACGCCAATAACTGTACCTTTTGTTCCAATCGGTGGTGCTTGGATGTCATCCATCTTGGTAAGTTTAACTCTTGTTCCTGTTGGATACTGTTTTCTTACCCCCTCAACAATTTCTTTACTTGGAAATCTCATCTGTTTTTACCTCCTTTTTTGCACCATCTTTAAATGCTGAAGAACCACTTAAGTTTTTAAGTAAAACTTTTCTGTCTGCCTTAAATTCATCACCAATAAATCCTAATCGTAAAAGGAAACATCTAAATGCATACTTTTTATTTGTGACTGCTTTTTCTGTGGCATTGATTCGTTTTTGTTTCATCGTCATTTTACATAATGCCTCGATGAATTTGGTGTAGGAGATTGCCTCATCCGGATTGATTTCTTCAAACCAAGGGAATCTCACTTCATAAGCACCTATCTCATATTCTAGATGTTCAAGTCCTAATGCCTTCTGAATTAAATATCCTTTCGCATCAAGTAATGCATCCAACTTATCGATATTCACTTCATGCTTAGGAACTGCAACCGTAAGCCCCACATTTTCGCTGTGTGGGTCTTTTTCTGTTTCAGCAGTTTCTTCATTGGACTCTGAAATAAAGCCTCTTTGTGCAAGTTCCTCTAGCAAGTTTTCAACTTCTTCACTATCAGCTCTGTCATCAAATTCTAGGTTACCTTCTTTTGTGACCGTGAAATAATCAATCTCGTATGCACAAGTCGGCATATATTTATATACTGCTTTAGCACCTGTAATGTCTGAGATTGCTTTAACTAATACTTTACGATCTACTGCGTGATAATTAACAATCATGATTTCCTCCATTTCCCCGCGCCTTCGTTGCGCGGACACAAATATATAACCAAACTCAAATCCACCAAAACT
>NZ_JBEHVX010000017.1:0-34561 GCF_040227455.1 Catenibacterium sp. RTP21428st1_D7_RTP21428_210409
CTGAATGAACAGGAGTATAGATTTAACCATAGAAAGATGGGAAAGACTATCATGGATAAAATCAAGAAATACCTACAAAGATCATTTCCTATCAGTCATAGACAAATAGTATATATCCTTAATATTTCTGCTCCACACTTCTCTTAAATCGTTACCTGTAGATTATGGGTATTCAAAAAAAAGAATTATGAAGAAAAAAATTGTATTTATTATTTGTTTTTTGCTTGGAATTATTAGTGTTAAAAATGTATACGCAGCATCTGTGAATAAGTCTCTTCGTACGACATGTGCAGGTACGAGTGCAAGTGTAACAGCAACTTATTATACACATGAAACAACAAGATGGAAGATAAGTAATCCGTTTAATATTGGATATTCTGGAAGAGGCGGATATGCTTCTAAGTCAGGCAAACCTCAGACATCTAAATCTGGTAGTGTTTATAAATGTTCACAGAGAGTAGGTTTTTCTAGTACAGATTATAATAGTGTTACTAGAACAGGATACAGTACATATCATTGGGAAATAAATGGAAATACTAATAAATGGGGTTCGTGTTATACGAAATAATAAGGCTTCTAGCTTTGCTAGAAGCTTTTATTAGAAGGGAATGATAATATGATTGAATTAAAGGACATTTGTATAGAATATGATAGGGTTATTCTTGATCATGCCTCTATTTCTATTCCTGCACATTCTATTACTCTTATAAGAGGGAAGAGTGGTTCAGGTAAGACAGCTCTTCTCTATTGTATTGCGCTTATGGATACAAAAAGCAAGTATCAATACTATTATGATCATCATCTCATAGAAGAAAAAGATAGAAATAATATCAGAAAAGAATGTATCAGCTGTGTATTACAGGAAAATGATTTATTAGCTCATCTAGATGTCAGAGGAACATTACAGTATTTTGCACATATTCATAATAAACATTTATCTGATAAAGATATACAGGATTATCTTGATAAGATGCATCTTGATGTGACTTTGAATCAGAATGTCATGACGCTATCTTTAGGGGAAAGACAGAGACTTTCTATCGCAACAGCGCTTGTAAGTAATCCACAAGTGCTTGTCTTAGATGAACCGACCGCTTCACTTGATTATGAGAATGAGATAGAAATCTATAAAATATTAAAAGAATTAAGTGCGCATATGACCATTGTGTTGGCTTCTCATTCAGAAGAGGCTATAAAGTATGCAGATATTGTCTATACACTAGAAGATGGAAGACTGATATCTGATGGTTCTGTGATTCAAGAAGATATATGTGGAAAGGGTGTTATCTCTCAGGTTGATCATAAGTTCTATAAAGAGTATATAAAAGACTATATGAAACATTATAAGTTCATGTATGTATTGATGATGATGGTGTTTATCTTGACACTTGTATCTGGACAGATGATTCTTGGTATTATTCATCATTCAAGGGATCAAGGAATGCAGATGTTGATAGGACAATTAGAAAATAAGGCTATTATTACCAAAGATAAGCATAGTTATGTGGATCAGGATTATTCTCATTTCATAAAAATAGATGATAAGAATACGTTTCCTCTATATAAAATATATACACAAATAGAAGGAGAAGATGTCTATCTTGTGCCTTATTTCAAGGATGATGATCTTTCTAAATATATAGATAGAAATATCCAGGAAACAAGGTCAGGTATTTATATGGACAATGATACTTATTATCGCCTGAATCAGATATCTTCTCATAATAAAGTCAAACTAGATCTTTATATCACTGATCAAAAAGGAATGAATCAGACAACTCATACATTTGATATCAATGGTGTATTTAGGAATAATAAAAAGGTTCATTATGTATCAAAGAGTCAGAGATATATCTATGTTCCGTATGCAATTCTTCAGGATATCTATAAACAATCAGGATGTACACCACGTTATATAGGTTATATCATTAAGACTAATACCTATAATGAATTGAATGAATTGATAGACTATTATGAATCAAAGGGATATAGAATTAATGATTCATTCACTGATAGAGAGGCTATGAATAGTCTTGATTCTTACTATAAGAATATGATGTTTACATTTGCGGGTGTGATTCTAGTTATTAGTGTACTTATTGATATTGTATTGGAATCTCATCTTCTTATGCAAAGAAAAAAAGAACTTGTACTTCTTTTGATATCAGGATTATTAAAAAAGGATTTACAAAGAATATCCATGATAGAAACATTGGGAAGTATATCTATAGTTGTAGTGAGTTCTACTCTAATCTCCTCAATCATGTCTCTTATATTAGGTACTTTTAATATGGTGACACTTTCTAATATGACTGTCTTATTCATAATTATCTTATTGATAGAAAGAATGGTTCTTCAAAACAAATTCATTAATAAGCTGAATATAGTAGATGAATTAAGAAATGAGGTGCATTAAGGTGATTGAAATCAAAAATTTAAATATATCATTTGGTGACAAAGTAATCTTAAACAATGCATCATTTCATACTTCTCCAGGTGTATTGACTATTATTAGGGGAAAGAGTGGTTCTGGTAAGTCTACTTTCTTAAAAGCCTTTCAATTCGCATATGAGTGTGAATATATCTATGAAGGACAGAGAATAGATGAACAAGATCAAGATAGTAGACAACAGTTCATTTATGATCATATGGTCAATGTACCTCAGATTCCTTTGTTTATTGAAGGAATAACTATAGAGGAACATATTAAACAGTTAGTTAAACTAGGTTATCAAAGAAATGATACATATGAAGAAAAGTTTGGTATAGCTTCTCTAAAGAAAAAATATCCTAGAAACTTATCAGGTGGTGAAAAGACAAGAGCCGCTATCTGTTTAGCTATTATGAGTCAGCCAGAAATATTGATACTTGATGAACCTACAGCCGCTTTAGATTCATCCTATGCGTTAGAAATGATTAAGTATCTAAAAGAGTATGCTGAAGAGGGACATTATGTGATTGTGGCAACTCATGATCAAAGGATGATTGAAGAAGCAGATGTGCTCTATAAGGTTGATCAAACACTTATTCTAGAAAAAGAAAATAAGAGAGAAACATCTCTTATATCACAGATACCACATAATCATAAATTATTTAATCTACGTTTTTCTCATCGTGCATTTAGAATAGTTATGAATATCCTGGTTGCTTTCACAATGATTATATGTGCATATAGCTATAATATTTATGGACATTATAATGCATCTTATGAACAAAAAATCAATACGATTGCTTCGAGAGATTTAACTGTATATAAGGAAAAGATGAGTAATGACTATTATTCATATAATGGTTCAGAATTTCCTATGACACAATCAGATTATAAAAAGATTAAATCTGTAAAGAATATTGAGAGTGTTAAATGGCGTTATGAAAAAGAATACGATGATGTTATGATACTTGGATTAGATACTGAAACTCAACTGAAATATCAAGAAGCAAAACTTACAGGAAAGAAATGTAATCAAACAATAAATCTAGTGAGTATGCAGGTATATGATAATGAAGATGATTATACAAATTTAACTGTAAAGCACAATAATAATAAAGGTGTATATATAAGTAATCAGTTATTATCTAATCAGGATATTTCAGTTGATTCAATCAATATGGATGATCTTAAATTAAAGTTCTATTTACCTATTCCTATGTATGATGCATCAGGTATTACACAGACAGGTATTGATTTAGAAGGTAGTGAATATGTGGATGTTAATACTGTCCTCGTGGATTTAGTAGAGGTAGAACTACCTGTAAGAGGTATATTAAAGGAAGGAACAGAAATAAGTTCAAATTCATATAGTGGTACTAGAAGTATTTATGTCCCACGAAGTGTTATAAATCAATATAGGAAGACATATCATGCAACACAATCGAAGGTATTATATGGTGTGCCTGGTGAAGAAGGAATGGATTATACATATTATGAAGGACCATTACCTTCTACTTATACAATGAGTGATGTGGATCAGGTTATTGTAGAAACACCTTGGAAACCAGGTGCTTATACTGTAAGAGTAGATAGTTTGAAAAATATAGATCAAGTCACAAAACAGTTAGAAAAGCTTGGTTTTAATGTAGAAGGTGCTTTTGTAGATAATAGTGCAATCAATAAGATTCTTTCCAACAATAAACAAGTATTAATGCAATTCATGATTATAGTATTTGTATTGTTGTATGGATTCTATTTCTACCTCAAATACCTCATTCTTAAGGAAGAAAAACAGACAAGAGATTTTCTATATAACTTAGGTTTTACTACTAAGAGAATAAGCAAGAGTTTTAGTCTTACTTATATCAAGAATTCTCTTATGTTAGCTGTTTTGGGAGTAGTATTACTAGAAGTCTTTATAGAGTTTGTTATAAGGATACATATATATAGTTTGATTATACCTGTAACTAAAATGCTGATATTATTATTCTTTATTGCAGCATTCATCATAGAATTCTTTATTCCTGCATTTATTCAAATGATTATGAAAAATCAAAAGGGACTGTAATGAATAGGTAGTATTTATTACTATCT
This sequence comes from Catenibacterium sp. RTP21428st1_D7_RTP21428_210409, assembly GCF_040227455.1. Lineage (NCBI taxonomy): Bacteria > Bacillati > Bacillota > Erysipelotrichia > Erysipelotrichales > Coprobacillaceae > Catenibacterium > Catenibacterium sp. RTP21428st1_D7_RTP21428_210409. The sequence continues at coordinate 4,526 of NZ_JBEHVX010000017.1, forward strand.
TGAGCGTTACAGCTCTTTTTTTCTTGCCCTTAAACCTTACTTTAGGGTTAAAATGAATGTAGGGAGGATATGTATATGAAGAAATTAGGATTTGGTTTAATGCGTCTACCATTACTCGATCAAAATGATGCAGGCAGCATTGATATTGAAGAAACTAAAAGAATGGTGGATACATTTTTAGAAAAAGGATTTACTTATTTTGATACAGCCTGGATGTATTGTGCCTTTAAGAGTGAGGAAGCGACTAAGACAGCTTTAGTAGAAAGACATCCAAGAGATTCATTTACATTAGCTGATAAGCTTCATGCAGGCTTTATTGAAACAAAAGAAGATAGAGATAGAATCTTCAATGAACAATTAAGAAAAACAGGTGCAGAATACTTTGATTATTATCTCTTACATGATGTGGGAACAGATCATTATAAGAAATATACAGAGTTAGACTGTTTCACATGGTTGAAAGATAAGAAAGAAAAAGGATTAGTAAAACATATTGGTTTCTCTTTCCATGACAATGCAGACTTATTAGAACGTGTCTTATCTGAACATCCAGAAGTAGAATTTGTACAGCTTCAGTTGAATTATCTGGATTGGGAAAGTGAAGGCGTACAGTCTCATAAATGCTATGAAACAGCAGTAAGACATCATGTTCCTGTATTTGTAATGGAACCAGTCAAGGGTGGTACTCTCGCAAATGTACCTGATGAAGTAGAAGAGACATTCAAGTCTTATCATCCAGATATGTCTATTCCATCTTGGGCGATTCGTTTTGCGGCAAGTTTAGATAATGTACAGGTAGTTTTATCTGGTATGAGTAATATGGAACAGCTATTAGATAATACAGGCTATATGGAACACTTTAAGCCTTTAAATGAGGAAGAACAGACACTTATTAAGAAAGCTGTTGATATTATTAATAGTAGTATTGAAATTCCTTGTACTGGCTGTTCTTATTGTACAGAAGGTTGTCCAATGCATATTGCGATTCCTAAATACTTCTCACTTTATAATGCTGATAAACAGGAAGTAGCGACTAAATCATGGAGACCTCAAGGAGAATACTATACACGTTTAACACATACATTTGGTAAAGCAAGTGAATGTATTGGATGTGGGCAGTGTGAAGCAGCATGTCCACAGCATCTTCTAATTATTGAGAACTTGCAAAAAGTCGCAGAATACTTTGAAAAATAACTTTTTCTTAAACATCATGGTAAAATAGTATCATGATGTTTTTATATAGGAGGAAATTATGAAGACACTCTATGTAACAGATCTAGATGGGACATTACTTGAACCAGATAAATCGATTAAACCAGAAAACTTAAAACTAATAAACCAACTCATAGATGAAGATGTGAATATTACTTATGCGACTGCACGTTCTCTTATTACCGCAAAACAGGTAATAGGTGATATAAACTTTAAGCTTCCTGTAATTGTCCAGAATGGGACATTTATACTCTCACCTAATGGAGATGTCATCCTAGGAAACTATTTAGGAGATTCTATATTAGATACAGTAAAGAATTTTGATATTTCACCTATTGTATATTCTCAAATAGGAAAGAATAACTACTTCTCTTATATTAAGGACAAGATGAGTGTAGGAGTAAAAGCTTTTGTAGCTGATCATTTAGATGATCCTAGAAATCATCCTGTGAATACTTATGAAGATCTCTATGAGGGGGATATCTTCTATTTATTATTGATAGATGATTATGATAAATTAAAGCCTCTCTATGATTTGTTTAAGGAAGACTATTATGCTGTTTTTGATCAAGAAATGTATTCACATGATTGGTGGTTAGAAGTGATGTCACCAGATGCTTCTAAAGCCAATGCCATCAAATACTTAAAACAGAAGCTGCAATGTGATGAAGTGGTTGTATTTGGGGATGGAAAGAATGATATCGAAATGTTTGAAGAGGCGGACTATAGCTGTGCTGTAGAGAATGCTGCTCCTGAACTTATTAAATGCGCAGATGAAGTCATCCATATAAGTGTGCCTCAGTATATAAATCAAAGAAAAAAATAAATTGTTTTTTTTAATTTTTGTGAAGTCTAAATAATGGCTTTATTATCGCAAAAACTAAAGATATGCATTGTATTTTTTAAACTGTAAATACCTTTGTAACATTGACTAATGTAAGCGTTTATGATAAAATTTTCACTAGATGAAAAGTTAGTCATCAAAGGTATTGTATAGGAGGAAAATATAATATGAGATTTACATTACCAAGAGATTTATATCATGGCAAAGGTGCCTTAGAAAACCTTAAGAACTTAGAAGGTAAGAAAGCTATTATCTGTGTAGGTGGCGGAAGCATGAAGAGAAATGGCTTCTTAGATAGAGCTGTTAAATATCTTGAAGAAGCTGGTATGGAAGTTAAATTATATGAAGGTATCGAACCAGATCCATCAGTAACTACAGTTATGAAAGGTGCTGCAGTTATGGAAGAATTCAAGCCTGACTGGATCGTAGCTATGGGTGGAGGTTCACCTATTGATGCTGCAAAAGCTATGTGGATTAAATATGAATATCCAGAAATCACATTCGAAGAAATGTGTAAAGTATTTGGTATTCCAAAGTTAAGAAAGAAAGCTCATTTCTGTGCAATTCCATCTACAAGTGGTACTGCAACTGAAGTTACAGCTTTCTCAATCATTACTGATTATGATAAAGGTATTAAATATCCGATCGCTGACTTTGAAATCACTCCAGATGTTGCTATCGTAGATCCTGACTTAGCTGAAACTATGCCAGTTAAATTAGTTGCTCATACAGGTATGGATGCTATGACTCATGCAATTGAAGCATATGTATCTACTGCAAACTGTAACTACACTGATCCACTTGCTATTCATGCAATTGAAATGATCCAGGCTAACTTAGTTAAATCATATAATGGTGATATGAGCTGCAGAGATGATATGCATGATGCACAGTGCTTAGCAGGTATGTCATTCTCTAACGCATTATTAGGTATCGTACATTCAATGGCTCATAAGACTGGTGCTGCTTTCGTAGACCAGGGTGGACATATTATCCATGGTGCAGCTAATGCTATGTACTTACCAAAGGTTATTGCTTATAACGCTAAAGATGAAACAGCTAAGAAACGTTATGGTGTAATTGCTGATTACATGCACTTAGGTGGAGAAAATGATGATGAAAAGGTTGCATTATTAATTAAATACTTAAGAGGTATGAATGATGCATTAAATATCCCACATAGTATCAACCACTATGGTGCTGATGGTTTACCAGCTGAAGTTGGATTTGTACCTGAAGATGTATTCTTAGAAAGATTACCAGAAATCGCTAAGAACGCTATTGCTGATGCATGTACAGGTTCTAACCCACGTATTCCAACTCAGGAAGAAATGGAAAACTTATTAAAGGCTTGCTACTACGATACAGAAGTTGATTTCTAATGTGTAGAGATAAGAACGGTCTTACAGAAGAAGAATTTTTAAAAAGCTATAATCCTGATAAATATCCTAAACCTTCACTGACAGCTGATATTTGTATCTTTGCTCATTCTGATGTGACAGAGATTCTATTGGTTAAACGTGGTGGACATCCTTATATAGGTAAATGGGCACTGCCTGGTGGCTTCGCTAATAAGAATGAACCGATTGAAAAGACGGCTTCAAGAGAACTTAAAGAAGAGACAGGTATAGAAGGTGTGTCTATGAAGCTTGTAGGTGTTTATAGTCAGCCGGGAAGAGATCCTCGTGGATGGGTTGTATCTACCGCATTTTATGCAGATGTAGATAAGAATAGTATTCATCCAGAAGCTGGTGATGATGCCAAAGAAGCAAAATGGTTCACTATTGTCGATGAAACACATTTAAGATGTGGTGATATCAATATAGGTATGAATGATCTTGCCTTTGATCATGCTGATATTATTCATGATGCTATAGATAAGGGTCTGTAGAAATACAGATCCTTTTTTTACACACTGATATAGTCTAAAACTATGGTACCCTATTTTATAAAACTATAATCCTACTAAAGCAGTAGATATTATCGTGTTTTGTGTTGACGTGCTTTTTATGTGGTGCTAAGATCCTGTCTTTGACAGTTGTACATATAAAAACCCTTCAAAAATACTGATGAATTCAGCGTTTTTTGAAGGGCTTTTTGCTTTAAAAATGTAGTAATATCTCTATCTCTTTGTATTCTTTATAATTTTTTTCATATTTTTCTCACCATTGATCTGATAGTCGGTTCTGAATCCAAATGCCTCATGAAGAATATCAGTTGCATCATTTCTTGTATACGTTGGAACATAGCCGCTACCTTCATAATGATAGAAGTTATATTCTTTTAATGTATCAATAAGCTTCTCGATAGTTAGCTTGTTGCCTGTTTTGTTTTCAAGTATTCTGATGAACATCAGTGCAATGAAGCATGTGAGGAAGTGTGCTTCTATTCTGTTATCCTTCTGAAGATATACGGGTCTAGCCTTGAATTCAGATTTCATGATTTTGAATGATTCTTCAATCTCCCATCTTCTCTTATTAACTTTGATGATATCCTTTATATCATCCTCTAATGTAGTACATACTGCATAGAATCCATCATATTTCTCTTCTTCAGCTATTCTGCCATCATTCACAACTACTTCCACATTATCTGCAACCTCGCCATTGTCAGTATATCTGACTTCATCAAGGAATCTTGAAGGGCTGTTAGGGTTTTTAGTAGTTGTTTTCTTATTACTTTCAGCTGATTTTCTGGCTCTTTCAATCTGCCTGCTTCTGATGTACCTCTGATAGGCTCTGTACTTTGGAGAGAACGAAACAATGATTCTCTGTTCAATACCATTCTCGTTGATCCATCTTTCCTTGTACCAGATGCCGTCTTCAAATGTTTCCCCATCGTCAACGGCCTTCATTACAGAAGATATGTCTAATCCAGTACTTTCACCTTTAGACCATCCTTCTGGATTAAGTGCCCAGTCCTTTATGTGCTTCTTAATCTTTTTAAGAGACTGTGTGACGATATATGAACAATTCTTCTGTATATTGAATTCTCTGTTTTCCTTAGAAGCAAGCCCTGCATCAGTGCATACAACGAACTTTGTGATACCAAAATCCTTTATTATCTTCTTTTCAACTGGAATGAGTGAAGGCTGCTCGTTCTCATTGCCAGGGAATATGACAAATGAAAGAGGAAAGCCATTACCATCCATAAGAAGTCCCATCTGAATGATAGGGAGCGATCTGTGTTCCTTGGACTTGCCGTATCTGCAGTTACCGCGTTCCTCTTCTATTTCAAAGAAATAGTTTGTGCAGTCATAATAGAGGACAGAAGTGTTTCTATTTACAACCTTCTTTGAATTCTCATAAAGGAATTCCTGGATTGTATCGCACTTTTCTGCTAGAACATCAAGTGATCTATAAATATCATGAAGCTCGAATGTAGGCTGTTCAATAAAGCTTTTTGAATCCTCAAAAGTAGAGAGCTTGCTTGATGGATAGATAATTCTTGAATATATGAGTCTTGATAGGACATCTGCAAGATCATATTCGAACTTATAATCATCCTGTATATCTCTGCAGATCTTATCAAGTTTGAGACTGTGGAATATATTCTGAAGGAAAAGGTAGCCGCCATTATATGATGTCTGCTTCATTGGTTCTAGAAGCTTTGACTGCGATAGGGAGATAAGGACAATGTCCTTATCTCTTTTTTCTTCCTCCGTCATCTTCTTGGCAATCTTTTTTCCCCAGGCTATGACTTCCTCCTCGCTGTTATTATGTTGAGGAAGGAGTTCTTCCATAGTTCCTAGTTTTTTTACTATCTTTGAAGTTGATTTACCATTCTTTCTGAATGATTTCTGAATGTAAAGTGATGTAGAGTTCTTAGATTTTGAAAAAGTCAGTTTCATGGGCATCACCTCCTACAGCTATTACATCATGAATTCCTACATATTCCTACATATAATTTCACAAATTTGACAATAAAAAAACTCAAAAGCATTGATATAATCAACGTTTTGAGCGATTTGGTTAGTGAAAAAATGGAGACAACTGTCAAACTCCCGACTGATATAGTCTAAAACTATGGTACCCTATTTTATAAAACTATAATCCTACTAAAGCAGTAGATATTATCGTGTTTTGTGTTGACGTGCTTTTTATGTGGTGCTAAGATGAAACCACATCAAGAAAAGACAGTGAAAAGAAGAGTACTGTAATGAAACTTATACAGAGAGTTCCGTTAGCTGAGAAGGAATAAAGGGAAGTTATAGGAAGATGGTCTTGGAGTTGCATGGCTGAAATGTAAGTCATGACGGGAGCGCCCGTTACAGCGATAGAGTATGCATGTACTCGAAGAGGTTATTAAGGTGACTTAATAATGCATTTAGGTGGTAACACGAAACATTACGTTCTCGTCCTATTATATGGATGAGAACGTTTTTTATTTAAGGGAAGGAGAGAGAACATGATCCACTTAGAACATGTTACAAAGACTTTTAAAACTAAAGATGGCGATGTTCATGCTGTCAAGGATGTCAGTCTAAATATTGAAGAAGGGGAAATCTGCGGTATTATTGGTTTCTCAGGGGCTGGTAAATCTACATTAGTAAGATGTATCAACCTATTAGAAAAACCTGATAGCGGTGCTGTTGTATTTGGGGATAAAGATTTATTAAAACTATCAGATGCAGATTTAAGAAAAGAAAGAGAAAAGATTGGAATGATCTTCCAGCACTTTAATCTTTACAACAGTCGTACTATCTACGATAATATCGCTTTTCCATTAAAACATTTAGGCTGGAGTAAAGATAAGATTCAAAAGAGAGTCTTAGAATTACTCGAACTTATCGATTTGGTAGAAAGAAAAGATTCTTATCCAAGTCAGTTATCTGGAGGACAGAAACAAAGAGTTGCAATCGCAAGAGCGCTTGCCAACAATCCTAAAGTACTTCTATGTGATGAAGCCACAAGTGCTTTAGACCCTCAGACAACACAAAGTATTCTTCAACTTATTAAGAAAGTAAATAAAGAATTTGGCTTAACAGTTATTTTAATTACTCATGAAATGGCTGTAGTCAAGGAAGTATGTGATAAGGTGGCAGTCATGGAAGATGGTCGTGTGGTAGAACAGGGCAGTATTGTTGATATCTTCTCTAATCCACAGCATCAAATTACTAAGAACTTTATCGCTACTACAAACAATCTTAATAAGATTGATGAATTGATCAAAGACAATCATCGTATTACACAGTTAAATGAAAACCAGCAGATGGTGAAATTACAGTATCAGAGTTCTAATACAGATGTCGCATTAATTTCAGTATTATCAAGAGATTACAGTGTAGATTGTTCTATTATCTTTGGGAATGTAGAAATTATCCAGGGACAGCCAATTGGTACACTTATTACAATCTTTACAGGTGAAGATGTAGATATCAAGAAAGCATTAGAATTCACAAAACAACAGGGAGTTAAAGTGGAGGTGATTAAACGTGGTAACTAAGCTATTTCCAAACGTTATAGAGTTTGCTTCAGATTTTCCACAAGCTATTATTGATACATTATTAATGTTGGTAATCAGTGGTTTAATCTCAGTGGTTATTGGAATCTTATTAGCAGTTATTGTAGTAGTCACTAGAAAAGATGGTTTAAAAGAAAATCAACCAGTTTTCTGGATCTTAGATAAGATTATTAACTTATTTAGATCTATTCCATTTATTATCTTAATTCCTACTGTAGCTGTACTCTCTCGTGCTTTATTTGGTACAACAATTGGTATCGAAGGTGCACTTGTTCCTCTAGTTATAGGAACAGCACCATTTGTCGCAAGACAGATGGAATCAGCCATTATGGAAATTGATCCAGGAATCATTGAAGCAAGTATTGCGATGGGACTCAGTACAAAAGAAATCATCTTTGATGTTTATCTAAGAGAAAATATTCCAGGGATGATCAGAGGTCTTACAATTTCATTTATTGCGTTAGTCGGACAGATTGCGATTGTTGGTTCTGTTGGCGCAGGCGGACTTGGTGATATGGCGATCAGATATGGTCTACAGAGATCAATGGGAGATATTACATTCGTCGTTATTATCTTAATTCTTATTTTAATTTCAATTGTTCAGGCAATTGGTGACAAACTCGTAGAAAAAACAACACATTAATTTATATACATTGGAGGAAAATATTATGAACAAAAACATTTTAAAAGTATTTACAGCAGGTCTTTTAGCTTTCTCATTAGCAGGATGTGGAAGTAAGTCAGATTCTAAAACTATTACAGTAGGGGCTACAACTTCACCTCATGCTATTATCTTAAAGCATGTCCAGCCAGAATTTGAAAAAGCAGGATATAAATTAAAGATTAAGGAATTCTCAGATTATCCTAACATCAACCCATCTACTTCAGATGGTTCATTAGATGCAAACTTCTTCCAGCATCAGCCATACCTAACTTCTTACAACAAAGACAAAGGTTATAAGAAGGGTGATGATGGATATCTAGTATCAGTTGGTGCAATCCACTTTGAACCTTTAGGATTATATTCAACTAAATATAAAGCAGTATCTGATATCAAAGATGGTGCTAAGATTGCAATTCCTAATGATGCAACTAATGAAGCAAGAGCTTTATTATTACTTGCAGACAATGGTGTTATTACATTAGATAAGAATGCAGGTGTAAACGCAACTAAGAAGGATGTAGAATCTTACAACAAAAAAGTTGAATTAGTAGAAGTAGATGCTGCACAGGTGGCTTCTAAATTACCTGATGTTGATTTCGGTATCATCAATGGTAACTATGCATTAGATGCAAAAGTGACTGATAAGATCATCACTTCTGAAGATTCAAATTCTGAAGCTGCAAAGACTTATCAGAATATCATCGCTGTAAAAGAATCAAATAAAGACAATAAAGCAATTAAGAAACTTGTTGAAATCTTAAAGAGTGATAGCACTAAGAAATGGATTGAAAAGAAATTCGGAGTATCTGTAAAACCTGCAGAATAATGAATTGAAGCGGTCATTCGACCGCTTTTTATTTATCTAGAAGAGTATTTCTTATATAATAGTTTTATAAGGAGGTCAAACTTATGGAATTTGATCAGTTGTTAGAAGAAAGATATTCTGTTAGAAAGTTCTCTAATCAGAAGGTAGAAAAAGAAAAAATAGATAAAATATTAGAAGCTGCAAGAATAGCACCTACAGCTGTTAATTATCAGCCACAAAGAATTCTTGTAGTAGAAGATCCAGATAATCTTGCAAAACTAAAGGAATGTACTAGATATCATTTCCATGCACCTCTCGCAATGATTTTATGTTATGACAAGACAGTATCATGGAAGGATATGCATAATAGAGAATGTGGTGAAGTAGATGTGTCTATTGTTGCTACATATATGATGCTTAAACTCTTTGATTTAGGATTAGGGTCTACTTATGTAGGTTCTTTTGATTATAAGGAGTTAATCAAACAGTTTAATATTCCTGAAAACTATGTACCAGTGATGATCTTACCTATTGGTTATCCAAGAGAAGATTGTGTACCTGGACCAATGCATGATAAGAGAAAACCAATCAATGCGATTGTGTCTTATGAGGAATATACACAGGGGGACTAATAATGGAGTTATTAATAAAACAATTAGAAGAACTTATTTCACCAAATGAATGGTTTGTGACTAACTTGTCTAATGCAAGTGCGTTACTCATGGATGCAATTGATGATTTAAGCTGGGTAGGTTTTTATATGATGAGAGCTGGGGAACTTGTTTTAGGTCCTTTCCAGGGTAAAATAGCATGTACACATATTAAAGTAGGTAAAGGGGCCTGTGGTGTATGTGTACAGGGAGATCAGACAATTCTTATTGAAGATGTGACGACATTCCCAGGCTATATTGCCTGTGATGCAGAAGCAAAGTCCGAAATTGTAGTTCCTTTACATGATGAAGAAGGTAAAGTGATTGCGGTATTGGATGTTGATTCTAATAGTTTAGGTCGTTTTGGAGACAAGGAACAGGAATTATTTGAGGCTCTTGGAAAAGTATTAGAGAAATCATTATGGAGCGAAAAAGCAGACGTTTAAGTTATATTTTGAGACATCATCCAGAAAGTATAGGTATTAAACTTGATGAACATGCTTATGGTGATGTGCAAAAGACATTAGAAGCATTAAACATCACAATAGAAGACTTAGATATGATTGTGAGAGAAGATGAGAAACAGCGCTATTCATATAATGGAGATCATACAAGAATACGTGCGAATCAAGGACATTCTATTCCTGTGAATGTAGATTTGAAAGAAGTACAGCCACCTGATATTCTTTATCATGGTACAGCAACTCGTTTTGTACCTTCTATTCTAGAAAAAGGTATATTAAGTCAGACACGTATATATGTTCACTTATCTCAAGATATAGAAACCGCAATGACGGTTGGTTCAAGACACGGGGAACCATATGTCTTTACTATTGATACTAAACCGATGTATGAAGATGGATACAAGTTCTATCTCTCAGAAAACAATATCTATCTTACAAAGATTATACCTACAAAATACTTGAAGGCTTCCACTTAAGGAAGCTTTTTTGTGCTATACTTGTTGAGAGAATATGAAGGAGGGGGTTTTATGACTCTAGATGAGTTAAAGATTGGTGAAAGTGCTACAGTGACTTATGTAGGGGGCTCTGGGGCATTAAGACAACATTTCCTAGATATGGGTTTAATACCAGGTTCTGTTGTGACATTGGAAAAATTCGCCCCAATGGGTGATCCAATGGAATTACGTATTCATGGCTATGAGCTAACATTACGTTTAGATGATGCGAAAAAGATTGGAATAGATATGACTTCTAAAGGTGTAGAAGATCATACACCTATTCCGCCTATTCAACACCATATTCATCCAGGACTCGGTGAAGGTGGTAAATATCATGATAAAGAGACTGAACATCCTTTATCAGAAGGAACACAGATTACCTTTGCGTTAGCGGGTAACCAGAACTGTGGTAAAACTACATTATTTAATCAATTAACAGGTTCTAATCAACATGTAGGGAACTTCCCTGGTGTGACTGTTGATAGAAAGAGCGGGTCTATTAAAGGACATCCAGAAACACTTGTGACTGATTTACCAGGTATTTATTCTTTATCTCCTTATACAAGTGAAGAATTAGTATCTAGACAGTATATCTTAAATGAAAAACCTAAAGGAATCATCAACATCGTAGATGCGACAAATATAGAAAGAAACCTATATCTCACTATGCAGTTAATGGAACTAGATGTACCAATGGTTCTAGCACTGAATATGATGGATGAAGTAAGAGGTAATGGTGGTTATGTTCATCTAAATAAGATGGAAGAACTATTGGGAATTCCAGTTGTTCCTATTTCTGCTGCTAAGAATGAAGGTATTGATGAATTAGTAAATCATGCCATCCATGTAGCAAAATATCAAGAAGCACCTTTAAGACAGGATTTCTGTGATGAAAATGATGAAGGTGGTGCAGTACATAGATGCTTACATGCCATCATGCATTTAATTGAAGACCATGCACAAAGAGCAGGTATTCCATTACGTTTTGCGGCTAATAAACTAGTAGAAGGTGATGAAAGAGTAGAAGCAGCTCTAGACCTTGATACTAATGAAAAAGAAATGATTGAACATATCATTTCACAGATGGAAGAAGAAAGAGGATTAGACCGTACTGCCGCTATTGCGGATATGCGTTTTACCTTTATTAATAAATTAGTTAAAGAAACAGTGGTTAAACCACATGAAAGTAAAGAAAGAGAAAGAAGCCGTAAGATAGACCAGATTCTAACTGGTAAATATACAGGTGTTCCAGCTTTTATCGTTATTATGGGACTCGTATTCTTTTTAACATTTAATGTATTTGGTGCCTGGGGACAGTCACTTATGGAAATGGGTGTTGATGCTTTGACTCAGGTTGTAGATAAAGGACTCACTGCTTGGAATATTAATCCAGTATTACATTCATTAGTTATTGATGGTGTATTCCAGGGTGTTGGTTCTATTATTAGTTTCTTACCTATTATCGTTATTTTATTCTTCTTCTTATCATTATTAGAAGATACAGGATATATGGCGCGTGTTGCCTTTGTAAGTGATAAACTACTCAGAAAGATTGGTTTATCAGGAAGAAGTATTGTGCCAATGTTGATTGGATTTGGATGTTCTGTGCCAAGTGTTATGGCCAGCCGTACACTCCCTTCAGAACGTGACCGTAAGATGACAATCATGTTGACACCATTTATGAGTTGTACTGCAAAGCTTCCAATCTATGCATTCTTTGCAGCTGCATTCTTCCCTAAACAAGCTGGACTTGTCATGGTAGGCTTATATATCTTTGGCATTGTGATGGGAATTATTACAGCTCTTATTTCTAAGCGTTTTTTATTTAAGGGTGAAGCTGTTCCATTTGTGATGGAACTTCCTAATTACCGTATGCCAAGTGCAAAAACTACTTTCCAGTTATTATGGGAAAAAGCCAAGGATTTCTTACAAAGAGCCTTTGGTATTATCTTTATCGCTTCTATTGTCATTTGGTTCTTACAGAGTTTTAATTTAAGACTAGATTTAGTTTCTAATTCACAGGATAGTATTCTAGCGATGGTGGCAGGATTCATTGCGCCAATCTTCAAACCTTTAGGTTTTGGTGATTGGAGAATTTCTACATCACTTATTGCAGGATTTATGGCTAAAGAAAGTGTTGTTTCTACACTCTCAGTATTATTTAAAGGAACAGAATCTTTAATGACAATACTTACACCTCTAGGTGCACTATCACTCTTAATATTCTGTTTATTATATACACCTTGCGTGGCAGCTATCGCTTCTATTAGAAGAGAACTAGGTGGTCCATGGGCTGTAAAGATTGTGGTTTTCCAGTGTGTTATTGCCTGGATTTGTGCCTTTATCGTACATACTATTGGATTACTCTTCATATAATTATTTTTCTCAAAATAGTTGTAATGTTTGATACATTTATTGTGATTAATTATAATAAATGTATTGAAGGAGGTGTTCATCATGAGATTATCTAAAATCATACTTTATTCAGATGCGAAAGGACGTGGAGTAAAACCGGATGCTTGTGTAGAAGTCAGTCAGCGTTTAACCATTATGCGTGATGGACACATCTGGTTTACTGGATACAATTACGGAGATGGATTCAATTCTAGAAGAATTATTAGACGTAAAAGAGTAAATATAGGACAAGAAAAAGCTGAAACACTCTTAGAACTATTAAAAGAATTCTTTCTTGAATCTTCTAATCATCCATCTTCTACAAATCGTGATTGGTGGCGTATTCAGTTAATTGATGAAGACGGAAATGAATACAACTATAATGTATCTATTGTAGGAGAAGTCATTCTTAAAGAAATAGATCTCACACAATATATGAGAAATATCATTCCTATAGATGATATGTATTTGTTTGGAAATAAGGATTCACACAATTTGACATAATCGAATTATAATCTTAACACATTCATTAAGTATTATATGTATCGTAGTCAAGCAATCCCTTCCCTTCGTTAGACTACAAAGTATAAGTGTAAATACAAGAAAGAAGATAAGTGTTCCCCATGCTTATCTTTTTTCTTTATCACATAGTTTGAATTAACTAATTGATTTATGTAGTATGAGTAAGGGAGGTGTTCATATGGTTTTAATTATACCCTTTATAGGAACAACACTAGGTGCAGCCTGTGTGTTCTTTATGAAAAAAGAATTAAGTTTAAATATACAAAAAGCACTCACTGGATTTGCGGCAGGTGTAATGGTGGCTGCCTCTATCTGGAGTTTAATCATTCCATCACTTGATCAATCTTCTACCTTTATTCCTGCACTTATAGGATTTTGGTTAGGTATACTATTCTTATTATTACTTGATCATTTGATTCCTCATATGCATTTAGATCATAGTCAGGAAGGACCACGTAGTCACTTGTCTCAAACGATCAAGTTAGTACTTGCAGTCACTATTCACAATATTCCTGAAGGTATGGCAGTAGGTGTTGTCTATGCGTCTTATTTATCAGGTAATAAAGGAATAACTGCCATGGGAGCACTTGCTTTATCAATAGGTATCGCAATACAGAACTTTCCTGAAGGCGCAATTGTATCCATGCCTTTAAGAAGTACAGGAGCGTCTCGATTGAAGTCTTTTATGTATGGTACATTGTCAGGTATTGTAGAACCTATCGGAGGTTTTATTACAGTCTTATTATCAAGTTATATTATCTCAGTGATGCCTTATCTGCTTAGTTTTGCAGCAGGTGCTATGATGTATGTTGTAGTAGAAGAATTAATTCCTGAAATGAGTCAGGGAGAACATTCACATTTAGGTGTATTATTATTCTCAGTAGGATTTACTTTGATGATGGTTCTAGATGTCGCATTAGGTTAATTCGTAGTATTAATCTTTACTATTATTTGAATTAAGCATAAGATAGATATAAGAGGTGAAATAAATGAGAAAGATATTCATAGTTTTATTGATGTCTTTGTTTTTTATAAGCCCAGTTTATGCAGATAATCATGTAGTCAATGTCAGCTATGATGGTAAAGTGACAACTGCTTCTGGAGAAGCACCAACACTCCCATTAAAGGCGAAGGTAACCTTCTATGATGGTAGTGAGAAGGAATATAATATTGACTGGAATACATTTGATGAAAGCTTATATAAGACAAGAAATGCGAGTCAATTTACTGTCACAGGCTCTATTGCGGATTTACAGGTAACCACTAGCTGTATAGTGAATGTAGAAGCAGCTAAAATAACACATATTAATGAATTAGCTAATAAAACAGTGACTATAGGAGAAGCACTCTCTTTACCTGCAACAGCTTCTGTAACATGGTCTAATGGAGATCAATCAAATGAAATCATACGCTGGGATAATTATGATAATAATGCTTTAAAGTATGTACATACATTTTCTTTAAATGGTCATATTTATGATCAGACTATTACACAGACAGTTCATGTAAAGTATGCATCTGTTACAAGTGTAAGTGTTCCTGCAGTTGTTTATACAACTACAGGAGTAGAAGCACAATTACCACAATATGCGACTGTTAGTTATTCTAATAAGACAAGTAAAAAGGTCAAGATTATCTGGGATAATCAGATTTTTAATGAAGCAGGTAAATATACAGTTTATGGTAAGTTATATCAGTCTACACGTAAAGTATCAATACGAGTAGAAGTAAAGAAAAATGAAGACACTACTACAGAAACGCAAAAACAGGAAGAACCTGTAAAAAAGACTAAGACTAAGAAAAAGAATAAAAACGAGAATAAGAAGGTTAAAAAAGAAGAGAAGTCATCTTTTTCTTATGTGATCGCATTAGTAGTATTCACAGCTATTTTATTTGGTTTTATCACATTAGTTTCTTTTGTTAAAAGAAAGATTAGAATCAAGGAGAATCGTTAAGGATTCTCTTTCTATTTTTATTAATAAGGTAAGCGCTTACTGGAGGACAAGTATGAATGAAATAAGGGGTGTTAGAAAAAAGAATGTTGTTAAGATTATTCAGTCGTTAGTAAAACAAGGAGGGTGTACAAAGAATGAATTAGTATTCTATACTGGTTTATCTTTATCTACGATTGATAGTCTTTTAGAAGAGATGTTGAAAAGTAATCTTGTAATTAAAGAAGGATATAGAGAATCTACTGGTGGAAGACCAAGTATGGGCTATCAAGTCAATGGAGAGTTTTCACAAACATTATGTATATATGCTTATAAGCATGATAAGACAATAACAGTTATAGGACGTCTTTATAATCTCTATAGTGAGAAGATGAAAGAAAGAAGAAAAGATGTATCTAAACTAGATTATGAAGTATTATGTTCTTTTATAGATGAGATGTTGAATGCACAGGTACATACAATATGTCTTTCATTACCTGATAGTGATATAGATATAAATATAAAGAATCGTTATAAACAGCGTATATTAATAGAAAATAATGTATATATGGGGGCTATAGGCGCTTATATTAAGCATATGCAATATGATTCTATAGTCTTATTAGATTCAAAGGGTGATTCACGTTTAGGAATAGTTATTAATGGACATCTTGTAGAAGGAAAGAGTTCTATTGCTGGACAAACTTGTTTCTTGCATGTTATAAATCATGAAGATTACAAGAATAGAAGATCTATGAAAGGTAGAAGTAAAAGACTTGTTTTAGAATTACAGAATATTATTGGAATGTTGAATCCTGAAGCTATTGTAATATGTGCTCAAAGTATTGATGAACATTATGTAGAAGAAGAACTATTAAAGATATTTAAGATGAGTGATATGCCTCATTTGATTTATATTGATAATTATATTGATGAAGTCATGTTAGGTATGGAGAGTATAAGTAAAGATAGCTTATTTGACAAAATGTCAAGATAAAGTATGATGGTAGAAAGGGATGAAAAAGATGTCACAGACAGTATTAATTACAGGTGCTTCTAATGGAATAGGGAAAGCATGTGCACGTGTATTTGCGAGAAAAGGATATGATCTTGTACTTGTTGCACGTCATAGAGAAAAACTAGAAGCAGTGAAAGCAGAATTATCTGAATATGATGTACAGATCAAAGTGATTGCGATGGATCTTACAGGAGAAGATGCTGCCGTAGATCTATATAATAATTTAGTACTTGATGATATAAGTATTGATATTCTAGTCAATAATGCAGGTTTTGGAGATCATGGTGCATTTCATGATTCATCATGGGAAAAACAGAAGAAGATGGTTTTATTGAATATAGTGGCTTTAATGCAGATGACTTATGTATTTGGTCAGTCAATGAAACGTAGAAAGAAAGGCCGTATATTGAATGTGGCTTCTATTGCCGGACTTTGTGCAGGACCTTATATGTCTACTTATTATGCAACGAAAGCTTTTGTATTATCTTTTAGTGAATCTATTGACTATGAACTGAAAGACTATAATGTAGAAGTATCATGTTTATGTCCCGGTCCTACCAAGACAGGATTTATGGATGTAGCCAACTTAGGTCAGTCTCCTATGTTTAAGTTATTTAAACCACAGTCTGCAGAGGCTGTTGCGGAAATAGGTATACAAGGTTTATTTGATAATCGTTTAGTTCAGTTCACGGGTATATCAGGATACTTATTAAATATTGCAGCAAGATTCCTACCACGCTCATTTTTAAGTTCATGTACAGGATTTGTGAACGGAAAGAGAAAAGTATGATTGAACATCCATTAGAACCAATCATAGATGAACAATGTGAAGTATTAATATTAGGAAGTTTCCCTTCAGTTAAATCAAGGAAAATTTCTTTCTATTATGGACATCCTCAAAATAGATTTTGGAAGATTATTGGTACAATCACACAAACAGACTATGAAACAATAGAAGATAAGAAAAAGATGTTGTTGGAACACCATATTGCGATATGGGATATTATTCATTCATGTACTATTACAGGAAGCAGTGATGCCTCTATTAAGGATGTTGTACCTAACGATATTAAAACTTTAATACAAGGTACAAATATCAAGAGGATATATTGTAACGGTGGAACATCTTTAAAACTTTATAAGAAGTACCAGGAAAAAGAAACAGGTATAAAGGCTATACTTCTACCTTCCTCTTCTCCTGCCAATGCCCGTTACAGATTAAGTGATTTAGTCGATATATGGAAGAAGAAATTGACTTTATAATAACCTTCATGTATGATTAATCCTGTTAATCAAGGAGGATAAATATGGAATCAATCGCATTATGGTTTGCAGGAACATTAGGTAAATACATTTCATCTAAGCTTGCAGTATTTATTGTATCTTTAGTTCCTATCCTTGAATGTCGTGGAGGATTAATTGCATCAGCATTATTAAAAGTAGATATTCGTTATGCAGTACCTCTATGTATTCTAGGAAATATCTTACCAATTCCATTTATTTTATTATTTATTAAACGTATATTTAAATGGCTTAAGAAGTTTAACTTCTCTAGACCATTAATTGAAAAACTAGAAAACCGTGCTATGAACAAGAGTAAGAACATGAGTAATGGTGAATTCTTAGGACTCTTATTATTCGTAGGTATTCCATTACCAGGTACAGGTGCATGGACAGGTTCTTTAGTGGCTGCATTACTTGATATGGACTTTAAGAAGGCTATTACAGCTATCTTCTTAGGTATCTTACTTGCGACACTTATTGTTGGTTCATTATCATATGGCTTATTAGCTGCATTCTAAAAGAGAGACTAATCATCTCTCTTTTTATATTCCTCCAATATTTCCTGCATCTTCACAAGACCTCTTTCACAATTTGGATGAAGTAGATCACAGCTTCTTGCACACCCTAAACAGAATTCATTTTCTAATAGTTTCAGTTCTTCCTCTTTCATAATTTTCACCTCAAGATATTATAGGAATAACTTTCTATGATTGACAAGCGATATGAATTTGGTAGAATGAAATTAATTAAAGGGGAGTAGCTCTTACAGAACCGTTCGTCAACACGTTATGATTTACATAACCGGATTGTTTTGGTCATTTATGATCAGCGAGACCTTTAATAAAACGATTGTTTTTATTAAAGGAGGAATACAAATGTATAAAAAAACAATTGAAGAAGTAGTAAACTCTTTAGATACAAATATTGAAAAGGGACTGACTTCTTCTGAAGCAAAGAAGAGACAAGGCATATATGGTACCAATGAACTAGAAAAGCCACAGAAAAGGTCTCTTCTTTTACGTTTTCTAGATCAGTTTAAGGATGCAATGATTATTATTTTAATTATTGCAGCAGTGGTATCTATTGTTGTAGAACCAGGAGACTGGATTGATTCTCTTATTATCGTAATAGTCGTTATGATGAATGCGATTCTAGGTGTTGTATTAGAGAGTCATGCAGAAAAGAGTCTTGAATCATTACAAGAATTATCTGCACCACAATCAAAGGTATTAAGAGATGGTGTGAAACAGACTATTGCCTCTAAGGAATTAGTACCTGGTGATATTATTATTCTTGAAACAGGGGATATGATTCCTAGTGATGCACGTTTAATTGAAGCTTATAACTTAAAGGTAGATGAATCAGCCTTAACAGGTGAATCTGTTCCTGTAGAAAAGACAACTGATCCTATTAGTCAGGATGTTGTGATTGGGGACCAGACAAATATGGTCTTCTCTTCTACAGTAGTCACTTATGGTCGTGGTGAAGCAATAGTTACATCTACTGGTATGAAGAATGAAGTAGGTAAGATTGCTGGCATGTTGAATGCGAGTGAAAAGGAATTAACACCTTTACAGGTTAAATTAAATGAAATAGGTAAAACAATTGGATTACTTTGTATTGTGATCTGTGTGATTGTATTTATTCTTGAATCATTGAGTGGTATTAGCTGGTTAGAATCATTTAAGACAGCTGTTGCGTTAGCTGTTGCAGCTGTACCAGAAGGACTTGCAGCTACTGTTACTATTGTCTTAGCTGTTAGTGTGACTAAGATGGTTAAACAGCATGCCATTATTCGTAAACTACCTGCAGTAGAAACATTAGGTAGTACTTCTATTGTATGTTCTGATAAAACAGGTACATTAACACAAAATAAGATGACTATCTTAAAGACTTACTTAGATGGTGATGAAGTAAAAGATTTAGAAGAAGCAGATTCTAAAACTGTTGATATGTTGAATGCATTTACCCTATGTTCTGATGCTTCTATTGATGATGGTAAGGTACTAGGTGATCCTACTGAAGTTGCACTAGTAGAAGCAAGTAAAAAGATGAACTTTGAAAAGAAAGCACTCATGGAAAAGTATCCACGTGTAGGAGAATTGGCTTTTGATTCTGATCGTAAGATGATGAGTGTTATTGTGAAGGATGGAAATCATTATGTGTCTATTACTAAAGGTGGACCTGATGTGATCTTAAATAGATGTCGTGATGTAGATAGTGACCAGGCTATGACTGCCAATGATGAAATGGCTAAAGATGCATTAAGGGTTTTAGCTGTGGCAGTGAAGATATATGATACAATGCCTACTAACATTACAGTAGAAGAAATAGAAAATGATATGGACTTTATTGGGTTTGTAGGTATGATTGACCCAGCTCGTCCAGAAGCAAAAGAAGCCATTAGAGTTGCTAAGCATGCAGGTGTGCGTACTATTATGATCACTGGTGACCATAAGACAACAGCGACTGCCATTGCGAAGGATTTAGGTATTTTAAGTGAGGGACAGGAAGTTATTTCTGGTGAAGAATTGTCTCAGATGTCTCAGGAAGAACTAGAAAAGAATGTAGAAAAATATAGTGTTTATGCACGTGTGGCTCCTGAACATAAAGTAAATATCGTCAAAGCATGGAAATCAAAGAATAAGATTGTCGCTATGACAGGGGATGGTGTCAATGATGCACCAGCCTTAAAGACTGCAGATATTGGCTGTGCTATGGGTATTACAGGTACAGATGTAGCGAAGAATGCTGCTACTATGATTCTAACAGATGATAACTTTGCGACTATTATTCAGTCTATTAAACAGGGTCGTGGTATTTTTGATAATATCCAGAAGGATGTACAGTTCTTATTATCAAGTAATGTTGGTGAAGTACTTGCTATCTTCTTAGCTTCTATTATTGCGTTAATTAATCCTTCTTGGGGATTTGGTGTGCCATTATTACCTATTCATTTATTATGGATTAACCTCATCACAGATGCTTTACCAGCCTTTGCGATTGGTTTAGAACCAGCTGAAGATGATATCATGGATAGAAAACCAAGAGAAAAGGATGAAGGTTTCTTTGCGAATGGCTTAATGGTGAAAGTCATCTGGCAGGGTGTGATGGTAGGTTTACTTACTTTAGTTTCTTATTCAATTGGTCAGTATTTCAGTAATCATGAATATGCGATGACTATGGCCTTTATTACTATGTCAGGTGCTGAATTATGTCATGCTTTTAACGTAAAGAGTCATCATTCAGTATTTAATAAACAGGTATTCAACAATAAGTATTTATGGGGTGCAACAGCTTTAGGTCTTGTATTACAGTTAGCCATCATCTTTACACCTCTTTCTCATTTATTTAGTTTAGTTCCTCTTGATCCATCTCATTTCGCGATTGCAGCATTACTTGCATTCTCAGTTATCCCAATCGTAGAAATCTCTAAACGTTTCAATAAACGTTAACACCTGCATTGCAGGTGTTTTTTTTTACTATTTCTATTGCATTTATCTTATAGGAGTAGTATTATTTAGTTAGTAAAGACTAACCCTTTACTAAACACAACATATCCTTTCATATTCTCAGTTCCTTTAAACAGAGGACATAAAAAATCACAGGACGGCACACACCTGTGATTTTTTATTTAGATCTTATCTTTGAAATATGTTTTTAAAGCTTCAAAAGTTTCTGGTGAAATATAATGTTCGATACGACATGCATCCTGTGAAGCAGTTGATTCACTAACACCAATATGAATTAAGATATCTCTTAATTCAGTATGTCTTTCAAATATCATATTCGCAATCTTAGCACCAGCGTCTGTTAATGTAATGGAACCATCTTCATCCATGTTGATGAGTTCCTTCTCTTTTAATCTTTTCATCTGTTGTGAAATAGTAGGTTTAGAGAAATTCATTTCACGGGCGATATCAATGGAACGCACATGTCCTTTCTTCTTCTGAATAACTAATATAGTTTCTAAGTACATTTCTGTAGATTCACTCATCTTATTCACCTCATTTACATTATTATAGCATAAAAATTCAAATAATGAAAAAGTTAGGCTTTGCTAATATTTTTGTTGACATGCAAAAATAGTAAGGCTATACTAACATTGGAGTTAGAAAAGGCTAATTAGGTTAGTCTAATCATCTGAGGAGGCGGATTATATGCCAATTAGTATGGTAAATCCTGGAGATACAGTCATTATTAGACGTATTACAGGAACTGATAAAGTAAAGAATCATCTAGCAGAACTTGGTTTTGTAGTAGATGGGGAAGTGACTATTATCAGTAAAGTAGATAACGGAATTATTTGTAATGTGAAAGGCAGTAGGATTGCGCTTTCTGAACAGATGGCCAATCGTATATTGTTTTAAGGGAGGAGCAACATGAACTTAAAAGATGTAAAAGTGGGCGAAACAGTAACTATTAAAAAAGTAACTGGTGCAGGTCCAGTAAAAAGAAGAATTATGGATATGGGTTTAACTAAAGGACAGAGTGTTTATGTAAGAAAAGTTGCACCTTTAGGAGATCCAGTAGAAATTACAGTACGTGGTTATGAATTATCTTTGCGTAAAGCAGATGCGCAGATGATTGAGGTGGAGGAATAGTTATGAAGATAGCGTTAGCGGGTAACCCTAACTCTGGTAAAACAACGTTATTCAATGCACTGACTGGTAGTACTCAGTATGTTGGTAACTGGCCAGGGGTTACAGTTGAAAAGAAAGATGGGAAACTAAAAGGTCATAAAGATGTGACTATCCAGGATTTACCTGGTATTTATTCATTATCTCCTTATACACTTGAAGAAGTGGTTACAAGAAGATATTTAATTAATGAAACACCTGATGCAATCATTAATATCATTGATGGAACTAACCTAGAAAGAAACCTATATTTAACAACTCAGTTAGCTGAATTAGGTATTCCTATGGTTTTAGCTGTCAACATGTATGATATCATCGAAAAGAAGGGTGATAAGATTGACTTAGATCAGTTAGGTCAGTTATTTGGTTGTAAAGCAGTCACTTTAGCTGCATTAAAGAATAAAGGAACTCAGGAAGTGGCTGAAGAAGCAATTAAACTTGCACACAACCATAAAGTATCAGAACATCCTCATGTATTCGATGGTTCTGTAGAACATGCTTTGGCACATATTGAAGAATCAATTGAAAATAAAGTAGATGCATCTAAGTTAAGATGGTTTGCAGTTAAGGTATTTGAAAGAGATGAAAAGGTATTGGCTGAACTTAAATTGGATCAGGCAGTATTAAATGAAATCGAAGGTCATATTGCGGATTGTGAAACAGAAATGGATGATGATTCAGAATCTATTATCACAAACCAGAGATATACATTTATTAAGAATTCTATTAACAAGGTTCTTACAAAGAAGAATCCACATCAGACATTATCTACATCAGATCAGATTGATAAGATTGTCACTAACAGATTCTTAGCTTTACCAATCTTCGTATTAATTATGTGGCTTGTTTATTACATCTCAGTATCTACAGTAGGTGACTGGATGACTGGATGGGTGAATGATGTATTATTTGCAGAGATTATTCCACCTATAGTAGAAACTTTCCTTAAATCAATTGGTTGTGCAGCTCCATTAATCAGCTTAATTAATGATGGTATTATTGCTGGTGTAGGTTCAGTATTAGGTTTCGTACCACAGATGGCACTTATCTTCTTATTCTTAGCTATTCTTGAAGATTCAGGATATATGGCAAGAATTGCATTCATTATGGATAGACTATTACGTAAATTCGGTTTATCTGGTAAATCATTCATCCCTATCTTAATTGGTACAGGATGCGGTGTTCCAGCTGTTATGGGTACACGTACTATTGAAAATGAAGCAGATAGAAGAATGACTATTCTATTATGTACATTTATTCCTTGTGGTGCAAAGACTGTTATTATTGGTATGATCAGTTCAGCATTCTTCCCAGGTAACACTTGGATTGCGCCAGCAATGTATTTCTTAAGTATTTTAGTTATTATTTTATCAGGTATCGCATTAAAGAAGACTCGTTTCTTTGCCGGTGATCCAGCACCATTCGTAATGGAATTACCAGCATACCATATTCCTACATTAAGAGGTGTATTCATCCATGTTTGGGAACGTGCAAAAGCATTCATGATTAAAGCAGGTACTATTATCTTTAGTATTAGTATTGTAGTTTGGTTATTATCTACATTTAACTTCTCATTCCAGATGGTTGATATTGAAAACTCAATGTTAGCCTCTATTGGTCATCTATTTACAGCATTATTCGCACCAGTAGGTATTGAAAACTGGAAAGGTTCAGTAGCTGTTATTTCAGCTCTTGCAGCTAAGGAACAGGCTATTTCTACTATCTCTATCTTAAATCACATGGGTGATGCAGATTCAGGTGCTAAGGCAATTCATGCTATGGTTAATACATTCTCTGCAATGGGTGGCTTCTCATTCATGATCTTGAACTTATTCGATCCACCATGCTTTGCCGCTATTGGTACAATCATGAGAGAAATGGGTTCTAAGTTCTGGGGATGGTTTGCGATTTTATACCAGATGGTATTAGGTTATGTATTAGCTATGATCACTTATCAGTTAGGTTCATGGTTATTCTATGGTACGGCATTCGGATTAGGTCAGATTCTATCAATCGTATGTATTTTAGTAATGATCTACTTCATTGTAAGACCAGCACCTAAACCAGAATTAAAGACACAGAGAGCTTAATCAATTATGGGTAACATCATAGTTGTGGCTATTGTTGTTGTGTTGCTCATTATAGGTGTTCTTCACTACAAGAAGACATTACAGTCAGGATGTTGTGGTGAACACGATCAAATAAAGAAAATAGGTACGGGGGATAAGGATAAAAATCTTTATCCCTATCGTACTATTCTTCATATTGACGATATGTTCTGCAAGAACTGTGCAGCAACAATAGAAAATGCGTTTAATCAACATAAAGAATATCTTGCATCAGTAAACATGAATAAGAAAGAAATCACTATTCTTTCTATGAATCAACCTAATCTAGAAACATATAAACAAATGATCATCAAACTTGGTTATACACCAAGATAATTGTATAATAGGAGCAAGAAGGAGATAGTATGGGTACAATTATAGTAAGTATTTTATTAGTTATCTGGATTTGTCTTGTCCTTAGAACTATATATAAAAATAAGAAAAAAGGCATAGGTGTCTGTGGACATAATTGTAATACATGTGGCACAAATGATTTATGTCATGCTGATCTCTATAAAATGTATCGTGAAGAGATGCGTAAAGAAGGACACGCTTAGTGTTCTTCTTTTTTTAATTTGAGCATATTCATTGAATTATATCTTAAAAGGATTATACTATAAGTAGTAATAATTACTATTTATAAAAAGGAGGAAACTAATATGAAATGGGTATGTAAAGTGTGTGGATATGTAT
Organism: Catenibacterium sp. RTP21428st1_D7_RTP21428_210409; assembly: GCF_040227455.1. Classification (NCBI taxonomy): domain Bacteria; kingdom Bacillati; phylum Bacillota; class Erysipelotrichia; order Erysipelotrichales; family Coprobacillaceae; genus Catenibacterium; species Catenibacterium sp. RTP21428st1_D7_RTP21428_210409. The sequence continues at coordinate 29,715 of NZ_JBEHVX010000017.1, forward strand.
ATGAAGGTGATGAATTACCTGAAGATTATGTATGTCCACTATGCGGTGTAGAACCAGAAGAATTTGAAAAAGTAGAAGAATAATATAATTATTTTTCAAAGCAAAAAAGGCTGTAACGCTTAAGGTAGTAGTCAATACTATCTGTTCGTTACAGCCTTTTAATCTGGCAGGGAATACGCCTAGTTTTTTAAAGAATATGTAAGTGTTGTGTATTTTGATTAGGTTTGATTTATTTAGTTGTTTGATATGATATAGTAGAGTGGAGTGGAGAGGTGAATATGAAGAAAATATTAATTTTATTAGTGACAATGATGTTATGTGCCTGCTCACCTGCAGAACCTATGTCACTCAAAGACAGCTATGGACAGTACAAACAAGAGAAAATCGTATATGCGAATAAGAAGGATTACATAAAGAAGAAGGATGCTTATAATGCGTATCTTGTTTATGAAATCAATAAAGATGCATGTACATTTGAAAGTGATTTAAAGTATCAGAATATCCAGTATAAGAAGGTTGAACTATCAAATGATGAGAAAGAAAAAGTTCCTGAAGCACTTATCAAATACAACCTTTATGAAGGTGAAAAACAGTTAGGTATTGCGGTTTACTTAGGTGAAGAAGCTGTTTATATTGCTAGCTATGATCAATATGATGGTAGCCCTGTATATATTGCGAAAATGAAAAAATCATAAATAAGAGCTAAAATTTATGAAAAACAGAAAATAAATAATTTTGTTTATATTTAAATAAAAATTATTGACAAAGTAAAAAAGTGATTGTATTATAGACCCAAGTTAAATAAACAAATCGATGAACGAGAAGAGTATCTTACAATCACCTACAGCGAGATGACATAGAGTGGAAGGTCATCAGGAAGATATAAGAGAAACGCACTCGGGAGAGTCTGTTGGAATTGAGTATAACAGAACGTGAATCTGCGTTAATGAAGAGGTGGTTTGTATGATACAAGCAACTAGAGTGGTACCGCGTTTATATACGTCTCTGGATTAATCCAGAGGCGTTTTTTGTTTATTAAAGGGGTGTTTGATATGAAGGAACGACGATATAGTTAAGTAGTGGGGCATTAAAATAAAACATCAAACATTTAAAGGAGAAGAAAATTATGGAAAAGAAAACATTTAAGAAAGTTGTATTAGCTTATAGTGGAGGATTAGATACTTCAATTATTATTTCTTGGTTAAAGGAAAATTATGGTTGTGAAGTTATTGCAGTTGCTGCTGATGTGGGACAGGGTGCTGGAGAGCTTGATGGTCTTGATGAAAAGGCTGCAAAGACAGGTGCTTCTAAATATATTTGTGTAGATTGTAAACCTGAATTTGTTAAGGATTTCTGTTTTGAAGCAGTTAAAGCCAATGCATTATATGAAGGTAAATATATGTTAGGTACTTCTCTTGCAAGACCAATTATTGCGAAGAAGTTAGTAGATATCGCTTTAGAAGAAGGTGCAGATGCAATCTGTCATGGATGTACCGGTAAAGGTAATGACCAGGTAAGATTTGAATTAGCTATTAAAGCATTCGCACCAGATATGCCTATTATCGCTCCTTGGAGAGAATGGGATATTAAATCAAGAGAAGAAGAAATCGAATATGCTGAAGCAAGAAAGATTCCTCTAAAGATCAACAGAGAAACAAACTACTCAAAAGATAAGAACTTATGGCATTTATCTCATGAAGGTTTAGATCTTGAAGATCCAGCTAATGAACCTAAGTATGATGAAATCCTAGAAATGGGTGTTTCACCAGAAAAAGCACCGGATGTTCCAACATATATCACTTTAACTTTTGAAAAGGGTGAAGCTGTCGCATTAAATGGTGAAAAACTTGAACCAGTAGAAATGTTAGCTAAGTTAAATGAAATCGGTGGTGCAAACGGTGTTGGTATCGCCGATATGGTTGAAAACAGACTTGTTGGTATGAAATCAAGAGGTGTATATGAAACACCAGGTGGAACTATTTTATATGCAGCACATCAGAACCTAGAAGAAATTACTGTAGATAAAGAAACACAGCATTTTAAACAGCAGGTAAGTTTAAAGCTTGCTGATAATATCTATAACGGTCAGTGGTATACACCTCTTACTGAAGCATTACTTGCATTTGTAGATAAGACTCAGGAAAACGTAAATGGAGACGTTAAACTTAAATTATATAAGGGTAATATCGTAGGTGCTGGTGTAACATCTCCAGATACATTACATGATTTACAGACAGCATCATTTGATGAAGATGATGATTATGATCAGTATGATGCTAAAGGATTTATCACATTATACGGTTTACCAATCAAGGTAAAAGCTAAGTTAGATCAGAAGAAAAAGAAATAGGAGTTTAAGATATGGTATTGTGGAAAGGTAGATTTTCTAAAGAATTAAATCATGAAGTGAATGCATTCAATTCATCTCTTTCATTTGATCATCGTATGTATAAGCAAGATATCAGAGGATCTCTTGCTCATGCAAAGATGTTATGTAAACAGAGTATTATTGAAGAGAAAGATTATGAAGAGATTGTAGAAGGTTTAAATGCAATTTTAAAAGAGATTGAAGAGGGTACACTCCTCTTTGATCCTGAAGCTGAAGATATTCATATGTTTGTGGAAAGTGAACTCACAAAACGTTATCCAGTGGCTGGTAAAAAACTACATACAGGACGTTCTAGAAATGATCAGGTTGCATTAGATCTTCGTTTATATGCACATGATGAAATTCTAGAAATCAAGAAGATGTTAGTGAACCTGATTCATACATTAACAGATTTAGCTGAACATAACCTTGATACAATCATGCCAGGATATACACACTTACAAAGAGCACAGCCTATTACTTTTGCACATCATTTAATGGCTTATGCATCAATGTTCTTAAGAGATATTGATCGTTTAGAAGATGTTGATAAGAGACTTTATGTATCACCTCTAGGAAGTGGTGCACTTGCTACAACAACTTATCCATTAGATAGACCATTTGTGGCAGAAGAATTAGGTATGTATGATATTATGTATAACTCTTTAGACGGTGTGAGTGATCGTGATTATGCGATTGAGTTATCAAGTGCCTTAGCCACAATCATGATGCATTTATCAAGATTCTCAGAAGAAGTGATTCTATGGTGTTCATGGGAATTCAAATTCATTGATCTTGATGATGCCTATGCAACAGGTTCTTCTATTATGCCTCAGAAGAAGAATCCAGATATTGCAGAATTAGTAAGAGGTAAGAGTGCAAGAGTCATTAGTGATGTGAATACATTACTTACAATGATGAAGGGACTCCCGCTTGCTTACAATAAAGACATGCAGGAAGATAAAGAAGCTTTATTTGATGCAATTGATGAAGTTAAGCTTTGTCTTCCAGTCTTTACAGATATGATGGCAACTATTACTGTTCATAAAGATAAGATGAGAGATGCTGCTGCAAGAGGATTTATCAATGCAACAGATTGTGCAGATTATTTGACTAAGAAGGGTATGCCATTTAGAGATGCTTATAAGATTACTGGGGAACTTGTAAGATACTGTATTGAACATGGAGAAACATTAGAAACACTTCCTCTAGATGTTTATACAGGTTATACAGATATGTTTGGTGAAGATGTTTATCAGGCTATTTCATTAGAAACATGTCTTAACAACAGAGCAGTTGTTGGTGGACCTTCTCCTAAAATTGAGATGGAGAATATTCATAGAATCAATCAGAAAGTGAGTGGATATTGTGATTAAAGCAGGTATTATTGGTGCAAGTGGTTATGCAGGATGTGAACTATTAAGAATCTTATTAATGCATCCTGAAGCAGAAGTAACAGCTATTTCTTCACATAGCTATACTGGTAAGAAGATTTATGATCTTTATCCTAACTTCTATCAGGTATGTGATTTAGAGTTTATTGAAGATACAGAAGTCATTGAGAAAGCAGATATTATTTTTGCATCTCTTCCTCATGGATTATCTGAAAAGTATGCCAAGACATGTGTAGAAAAGGGTAAGAAGTTTATTGATTTAGGGGCTGACTTCAGACTTGATAAAGAAGAAGATTATCAGAAATGGTATGGTTTAGATTATAACTTACCAGAACTTCATAAGAATCAGGTATATGGTTTACCTGAAGTCAACAGAGATAAAATCAAGGATGCAACTATTATTGGAAATCCTGGCTGTTATCCTACAACTATTACATTAGGTCTTTATCCTTTATTAAAGAATAAGCTCAATGTATCACAGAAGATTATTATTGATTCAGCATCAGGTACAACAGGTGCTGGTAAGAACTTAAGTGATGGTATGCATTTCCCAAGATGTAATGAATCGTTCCATCCTTATAAAGTAGGTGTACATAGACATACACCAGAAATTGAACAGGAATTAAGTAAGATGAATGAAAAAGATGTACATATCACATTTGTCCCTCATTTACTTCCTGTAGACCGTGGTATTGTTTCTACTATTTATGTTCCTGTAGATAAGTCTCTAGAAGAAATCTATGAAACATATGTGGAAGCTTATAAGGATGAACAGTTTGTGAGAGTATTACCTCTTGGACAGGTCGCAGACTTAAAGTTTGTGAAAGCATCTAACTATTGTGATATTTCATTACATATGGATGAACGTGATCATACATTAATTGTAGTGTCTACAATTGATAATATGGTGAAAGGTTCTGCTGGTCAGGCAGTACAGAATATGAATATTATGTATGGACTCGATGAGAATACAGGTTTAAATCTTGTCGCTCCATCATTCTAAGGAGGAAAGTGTGAAACAAAAATCAATCAAAACGTATAAAAAAAGACAAACTTAAAAATAAGTTTGAATAATTTAGAAAAAA
>NZ_JBEHVX010000018.1:0-33093 GCF_040227455.1 Catenibacterium sp. RTP21428st1_D7_RTP21428_210409
CTTTGTTTCTAATACTGTTTAAGAGGAACTTATTAAAGACGTGTTTATAGCATACCTGTGGTTTGTGGGTATTCAAATCTAGAGTTAGATGGTGACATCTTTACTCAGATTGTTTTATGTGGAAACCATAAGAAGAATATTTCAACTGGCATAATATGTGGATCCCGATTAAATAGAAGGGTCCTTTTTTTGTTTTACTTTATTATCTATTCTATTTCCATTTTCATCTAGTTTATAGAGGTTATTGTATGTGACTTCTATATGTTTCTGATAGAGTCCTATATTAATAATTCTAGAGAATACAGCATAGATCAAAGCAGTAAGTGGTACACCAATAAGTACACCAACAACACCCCATAGATTACCAAATATAGTAATACCTAATAAGACAAATAAACCACTTATACCTACAGATTTACCTACAATCTTAGGATATACAAAATTACCTTCAAACTGCTGTAAGCAAAGATAAATAATCGCAAAAGCGAACATGCTCTTACTCTGTGCTGCAGCCACTAAGATGAGTCCCGCAAAGAAGGTAATGAAATTACCAAACATTGGGACAAAGCTAAATAAGAAAGCCATAATCGCAATTAATTCAGGGAAAGGCATTCTAAATAAACGCATCGCAATATAAACCTCTAACATAAAACATATTGCTTCTAACATCTGTCCTGTCACAAAACTATTAAAGTAATGATTGGCTTCACTCATGATATCAAAAGCGACGCCTGCACGTTTATGACCTAATATATATGCAATGAGTTTTCTACCTTGTTCAAGATGTTTCTCTTTATTTGCAAGAAGATAGAGAGCCATAAAGAATGAAGTGATGGCAGTAATGAATGAACCACCAATATTTGATACAAATTCTGTTGTTTTAAAATGAGGATTACCTAAGAAATTACCTGCAGTCGCAAGAATTGTACTTAAATCAATAGAGGCAAACCATTTCTGTACTTCATCTACTGTTACTGAATAATCAATATTAAATTTTGTACATATAGAAGTAATATAGACAGCAAGTCTTCTTGCATAATTATCTAAGTTAGAGAATAAGAGTGAGAAGCTTTCTCCAATTCTAGGAATAATGAATGAGAAGAACATCACTAATATTAATAGTAAACATATAATAGTGATAACCATCGCAATACCACGAGTTCCCTCTGTTAAGAATTGAGGAAGCTTTAAGTTAGGTTTTTTCTTCATCAATTGTTCTCTTGCTTTCACAAGTAACTTCTCTACTAGTTTCATTGGAATATTGATCACAAATGCGATTACTATCGCAATATAGAATGGTCTTGCAAGCCCTAATGCATTAAGGAAGAAGTCCCATACTGAGTCTAAATTAAAAAGAATAAAAGCTAAGACAATACCATATGTAATATATTGGAAAATCTTGTCATCTGGAAAATTGAAATTTTTGTTGTCCATTATAATCACCTAAGGAAATAGTACCACAAAATTAGGGGTATTGTTACTAGAAATTAAATAAGAAAAGGTTGAGGAATAGAAGAAATTTGCTATAATGACACACGTGAAAGGAGAATTTAAATGAACACTATTATTATTAATAAAATCATGATGCATATGCTTGATTTTGAGCATCGTAAGATATATTTAAGTGAAGATTTCTGTGAATTAAATGATACAACTCAGGAATATTATCATAAAAAAGTAGAAAAAGCTTTATACAGTCCAGCTATTAAAGAGCTTGTTGTGCCTTCACTTCATGAATTATTACTTCGTGCAGATAAGATGCTAGAAGATGATGAAGAATTCAAGAAACAGGCAAAAGAAATTAGTGAAAAGTTCTTTGCATTAGGTTCAGTGATTGAAGAAATGCCTAATAGTAATATTTTATATGTGGATTGTTATCGTGATGGTGTACATATGATTGCCGCTTTAAAGCTTAATTATAAATATAATTCTGTATCTCTTGTAGAAGAGGAAAATGTCCGTATTACAAGAAGACAGGTTCTTCCTCAGATTGGTACAGCTGTTGATGAAGCGATTATTATAGATACAGATCATAAGAAGATATCTCTTATTGAAAAGAAGTATCTCATTGATGGCAAGATGGATACTTACCTTAATAGTCAATGGATCAAGGGAGAAGAAAAACTCACTGATCGTCAGAAGATTTCTACTATGAAGAAAGTAGTGAATAAGATTGATGATATTTATCATGTGAATGATAAAGAAGCACTTCCACTTGTAAAACAGGAAATATTAGAAAGAACACAGATGGGTGAACTTGTTAAACCAATAGAAGTAGTTCGTAAGGTCATGGAAAGAGATTATCAGGCTCAGGAAGAATCAGAAACAATGTTGAAGGATCTTGGGATTGGTGAGGATGATACAATTTCTTTAAATGCATTAGGACGTTCTGTAGAGGTTGTTAAGATTACTCTTGATGAGGATATTCAGATAACTATGCCAGTAGATGAATATGTGAATGGCTCTACTTTTGAAAAGAAAGAAAACCCTGATGGAACAGTTTCTATCGTATTAAATAATATTCAAGACATTACAATTAAGTAAACGTTTACATTTTTTTGCCTATGTTGTCTGAAATGAATGAAGTTTGGTCATATTTATTGTATAATAAAGTTTATGAAGGGAGACATATAGGTATGTTAGATAATTTCTTGATAAAATTGTTTTTTGAAGGAAAGTGTTTAGAAGCATATAAGGTATTCGGTGCTCATCCGGATAAAAAGGGCGTTCGCTTTACAGTATATGCACCACATGCAAGAAGTGTTCAGGTTGTAGGTAATTTTAATGACTGGGACGGAACACAACATTATATGGAGAGATATAATGATGGAGGCGTGTGGACTCTCTATATTGAAGGGTTAAAGCAGTATGACCTTTATAAATATAGAATTGAAACACCTTCTGGAGCTATTGTTGATCGTGCAGATCCATATGCCTTTTTCAGTGAAATTAGACCAGGTACAGCATCTAAGGTATATAATTTAGATGGTTATCGCTGGCATGATTCTAGATGGATGAAGTCACGTTCTAATAACTATGATCGTAACATGAATATTTATGAAGCGAATCTTGGTTCTTGGAAGATGAAAAAGGAATTTACAGATACATCTGATGGAGAATTTTATTCATATGAAGAAATGATTGATGAAATCATTCCTTATGTAAAGAAGATGGGCTATACACATATTGAAGTAATGCCTTTAAATGAGTTCCCATTTGATGGTTCTTGGGGATATCAGGCAACAGGTTACTTTAGTGCGACAAGTCGTTATGGACAGCCAAAACAGTTAAAGGATTTCATTAATGCGTGTCATAAAGAAGGTATAGGTGTCATTATGGACTTTGTACCTGCTCATTTTGTAAAAGATGGACATGGTCTTTATCAGTTTGATGGAGGCTGGGTTTATGAATATGCAGATGTGAATAACCGTTATTCTGAATGGGATTCAGTATATTTTGATGTGACAAAAGATACTGTACGTTCATTCTTAAAGAGTGCTGTTCATTTTTGGGCAGAAGAATTCCATATTGATGGTATTCGTTTTGATGCTGTCAGCAACCTTATTTACTGGAAAGGTAATAAAGACTTTGGTACAAATAATGGGGCTTTAGAGTTCTTAAAGACTATGAATGAACAGATTCATGAAAGATATCCTGCATTAATGACTATTGCAGAAGACTCAACTGATTTCCCATATGTTACTAAACCAGTTAAGGATGGTGGTTTAGGATTTGATTATAAGTGGGATATGGGCTGGATGAATGATACATTGAAGTATTTCAAAGAAGATCCAGTTTATCGTCAATATGATCATAATTTATTAACTTTCTCAATGATGTATTTCTATTCAGAAAGATTTATTTTACCATTCTCACATGATGAAGTGGTTCATGGTAAAGCAACTATTTTAAATAAGATGTGGGGACTTGATGGAGAGAAGTTCGCACAGGCAAAAGCTTTATATACATATATGATGACTCATCCTGGTAAGAAACTTAATTTCATGGGTAATGAATTAGGTGAATACAAGGAATGGGATGAAAGAAAAGCATTGGCTTGGAATATCTTAGAATATCCACAGCATGATTCTTTCCATCATTTTATGCAGGATTTAAATAAGATGGTTGAAGAACATCCAGCTCTTTATAGTATGGATTATGATCCAGAAGGATTTAAATGGCTGGTTGTAGATGATCATAATCAGAGTGTATTCTCATATGCTCGATTTGATAAGAAAGGCAACTGTTTAGTTATAGTAGCTAACTTTATTGGTAATAGTCATGATAATTATGCTGTGCCAGTACCGTTTGCTGGAAGCTATAAAGAAATCTTGAATACAGATAAAGATAGTTATAACGGTTCTAATTACACAAATACACGTGCTTTAAGATCAAAGAAAGGTACTTGTCTCAATGAAGCACAGAGTATTCATGTGAAATTAGCGCCATTTAGCGCGGTGGTATTTGAATATCATAAGCCAGCTAAAAAAGCGTCTTCTCCAAAGAAGACAAAGAAAAGTGTTGTAAAGGAAGGAAAGTAGTAAATGTTTAATACAAAAGAAGAATTTAAGTATGAATTTTCTAAGCGAATCATTGAATCATATGGTCGTACAGTAGAAGAAGCACATTTAACAGAAAAGTTCATGGTTCTTGAAACTATGGTTCGTGACTATGCATCTGTTAACTGGGCTATGACAAAGATGGCAGTTCAGGCTAAGCAGCAGAAACAGGTTCACTATTTCTCTATGGAGTTCTTAGTTGGTCGTCTATTAGTCAACAATATGATGAACTTAGGTATTTATGAAACTGCAAAAGAAGGTCTTGCTGATTATGGTATTAATATCCATGACCTAGAAGAATTAGAATCTGATGCTGGTTTAGGTAATGGTGGTTTAGGTCGTCTTGCTGCCTGCTTTATGGATTCTTTAGCTTCTTTATCTTATCCAGCTTTCGGTAATACTATTCGTTATGACTATGGATTCTTCAAACAGAAGATTGAAAATGGATACCAGGTAGAAGTACCAGACCAGTGGTTACGTTTAGGCAATATGTGGGAAGTAAGAAAACCTAAGCATGCAACAGAAGTTAAATTCTGGGGTAAAGTAATCTGGGATGATGCAACTGGTGGATGGAAGCATGTAGATTATGAAGCAGTACGTGCTGTACCTTATGATATGCCAATTGTTGGTAATGATACTAAGGTGACTAATACATTAAGATTATGGAAAGCTGAACCTAGCGAAAACATTCCTACAAATAAAGATTTCCGTCAGTATGCACAGGAAGTGAATGATATCTGCCAGACATTATATCCTGATGATTCTACACATGCTGGTAGAGTATTACGTTTAAAACAGCAGTATTTCTTTGTATGTGCTGGTTTAAATTCTATTATTCGTGCTCATTTAAGAGTATATCCTGATTTAACTAACTTCCATGAAAAGAACGTTATTCAGTTAAATGATACACATCCAGTATTAGTTATTCCTGAATTAATGCGTGTATTTATTGATGATTATGGAATGGAATGGGATGATGCATGGAATCTCGTATGTAAGACCTGCGCATATACAAACCATACAATCCTTGCTGAAGCATTAGAAAAATGGCCTGTTGATATGATGAGAGACTTATTACCAAGAGTTTATCAGATCATCGAAGAAATCAATAGACGTTTCATTGGTTTCGTAAAACAGCAGACTGAAAATGATAACGAACTATTACAGAGAGTTATGATTATTAAAGATGGTCAGGTACATATGGCTAGACTTGCGATTGCTGGTTCATTTAGTGTCAATGGTGTAGCACAGCTTCACTCTGATATCTTAAAAGAAAGAGAAATGAAGGATTTCGATACTTTATATCCTAACAAGTTCAACAATAAAACAAATGGTGTCACTCATAGAAGATGGCTTGCATATTGTAACCCACAGTTAACTTCATTAATTAATGAATCAATCGGTGATAGCTGGATGCATAGACCAGATGATTTAGAAAAGTTAGCTCCTTATGTAACTGATTCAATTACTCAGAGTAAGTTCTATAATGTAAAACAGCAGAGAAAACAGATTCTTGCAGATTACATTAAGGAACATAATGGTATTGATGTAGATGTTAATTCTATCTTTGATATTCAGGTTAAGAGATTACATGCATATAAGAGACAGTTATTAAATGTCATGCATATTATCTATTTATATCAGAGAATGAAAGAAGATAGCAGCTTCAGAATTTATCCACATACTTATATCTTTGGTGCAAAAGCTGCTCCTTCTTACTATTTAGCTAAGAAGATTATTAAGTTAATTAACAGCGTAGCTGATAAGGTAAACAGTGACCCAGAAACTAATAAATACTTAAAGGTTGTATTTATTGAAAACTATGGTGTTACTATTGCGGAAAAGATTATTCCTGCTGCAGATGTATCTGAACAGATTTCTACTGCTGGTAAGGAAGCAAGTGGTACTTCTAACATGAAGTTCATGATGAATGGTGCTTTAACACTTGGTACATTAGATGGTGCCAATGTAGAAATTGCGCAATTAGTTGGTGATGATAACGTAGTTATCTTTGGTATGAAGGATAATGAAGTCAATGACTTAAAGGCAAGTGGTTCTTATAGCTCTTGGAATGAATACAACAATAATCCAAACATCAAGAAGGTTATTGATTCATTAGTAGATGGTACTTGGAACACTTCAAGAGAAGAATTCAAGATTATCTTTGATGAATTAATGGCTAGAAATGATGAATACTTCTTATTAAAGGACTTTGAAAGCTATAGACTTGCACAGGAAAAGATCAATAACTTATATCAGGACCGTGCTAACTGGTCTAAGATCTGCTTAGCTAATATCGCAAAGAGTGGTCATTTCTCAAGTGATAGAACTATTGAAGACTATGTAAAGGATATCTGGCATTTAAATAGGGTGAAAATCTAATGAAAGATACATTCGTACTAGACGTAGATGGTGAAGAAGTAACTTGTGAAGTCATTTTAGGATTCACAGATGACGCAACAGGTAAAGAATATATCATCTATACAGATAACAGTTCAGATGAAGATGATCAGTTGAATATCTATGCTTCACAGGTAGATCCTGAAGATGCAGATAATATTCTTCCTATTGAAACAGAAGAAGAATATGCATTTGTACAGGAAGTATTAGATTCAATGATGTCTGAAGAAGAATAAAGACTCAAAGGCTTAACGATTACGTTAAGTCTTTTTTTTAATGATATATGGCTTTCTTTTTCAAATTTAGATACTCTCTTTTCTTATCCTGTTTTTATGATAGAATAAGGGGGAGAAAAGGGTGGGATGTAGACATGCAAAGAGAATCGATTCGTATGTATGCTTATGCGATTGACTTTGATTTAATCAAAGTTGATTTATCATTAAATTATTATAACGGAATTTCAAGTCAGTATTATTTAAAGAATTTAGATACAAGTGAAGTTAAGATACTTAAAGGCGAAGCGACTGAGAAAGAAAATGGATTCCAGTCGTATCTTTTGCATACAAACTTTTCTGTAGGTACAAGATATAAAGTGTTTGATAATTATGGTTTAGCTTGTTTTTTAGATTTTAGTCAGCTTTCTATGAGTAAAGATTTTGATGATCATTTTTATTATGATGGTGATGATTTAGGCAGTCATTATACAAAAGAAAAAACGACATTCAAGGTCTGGTCACCTCTTTCTACGGAAGTTGTATTAAAAATCTGGAAAGATGAAGAAGTTCATTATTATCCTTTAGAAAGAGGAGATAAGGGTGTCTATAGTACAACTATTAAGAAAAATCTAGATGGTTATGAATATGTTTATATTATTGGAATGAATGAACAATCAATAGAAACAGCTGATCCATATGCTTATTCTTGTACAGCTAATATGCATAGTTCAGTAGTCATTGATTTGGATAAAGTTAGAAGAGTAGATTATCCTTTGACAGAACTAAAACATACGACAGATGCAGTTATTTATGAAGTAGGTGTCAGAGACTTCTCTATTGATAAATATGTACAGATTACACATAAAGGCAAGTTCTTAGGATTCTGTGAAGAAGGTACAGTGACTAAGAATGGTTTTTCATCAGGTATGGACTATTTAGATATGCTTGGTGTCACACATGTACAGCTTTTACCAATCAATGATTATGCAACAGTAGATGAAGATCATCCAGATTTACTCTATAACTGGGGTTATGATCCAGCACAATATAATGTACCTGAAGGAAGTTATATTACTGATCCAAATGATGGCTATAAGAGAATATTAGAATGTCAGCGTATGGTACGCTGTATTCATAAGCATAATATGAGAGTTATTCTAGATGTAGTCTATAATCATATGCATGATGTGAATAATAATTCATTAGAGAAGACAGTGCCTTATTATTTCTTTAGAAGAGATGAAAATGGGGAGTTATCTAATGGTTCATGGTGTGGTAATGATTTAAATAGTACCGCAAAGATGTGCCGTAAATATATCTTAGATATGTGTAAGAGATGGCAGGTTCTTTATGGTGTAGATGGCTTTAGAATGGATTTGATGGGTATTGTGGATAATGATACAGTGAATATGATTTATGAACAGGGCCATGCTTTAGATTCTTCTTTTATGTTATATGGTGAAGGTTGGAATATGGGCACTGCATTACCCGATTCAGAAAAGACAACAATTGAAAATAACCATAAAACACCTCATGTAGGTTTCTTTAATGATCATTTCAGAGATACAGTCAAGGGACCTAATCAGATGGAAGTCAAAGGCTATACATCAGGGGATACTTATAAGACAAATGAAGCCATTATTGCGATGTGTGACTACAATAAGTTCTTATCTATAGAACAGAGCATTAACTATACAGAATGTCATGATAATGCGACTGTATTTGATAAATTTATTATTTCCAATGGACATGAAGATGAATATTGTCGCCAAAAGAGATGTTTATTAACTCTTGCGATGACAATTTTTGCGCAAGGGGTTCCTTTTATTCATGCCGGACAGGAATTTTTAGGTACTAAGAATGGTAATCAGAATTCTTATAATGCGGGTGATGCAGTTAATAAACTAGACTGGGAACGTCATGACGAATATATGAATGTTGTTCAGGCTGTAAAGTTCTTTATTGATCTAAGAAAACACAACAAGTGCTTTAGATATTATGACTATGAAGATATGCATCAGCATGTATTTATCAACAATATCTACTATCGTATGGTAGAATATCATCTCACTCAGGATGAGGGAGATTATAAAGAATTTAAGATTTACTTTAATCCTTCATATGATGTCATTACTATTGGTATTGAAGATGATTTTAAGATATTATATAGTATGTCAAATGAAAGAATAGAAAATGGACAACTCAATGTATTTGGTGTATCCATGGTCGTATGTGCAAGATAGGAGATTGTAATGAAATTAATTGTTGGATTAGGAAATCCTGGTAAAGAATATGATATGACAAGACATAATACAGGATTTTATTGTTTAGATGTATTAAGTGATGAAATGAATCAATCTATTGATAAAGAAAAGTTCAAAGGCTTATATACTAAATTCAAGTATAAGGGTGAAGATGTTATTTTATTAAAACCTCAGACTTATATGAATAATTCTGGTGAATCTGTTGCGGCAGTAATGCAGTTCTTCAAGATTCCTGTTGAAGATCTATTAGTTGTTTATGATGATATGGATATGCCTACTGGTAAACTACGTTTAAGAGAAAAAGGCAGTGCAGGTGGACATAATGGGATCAAGAGTATTATTGCTCATGTAGGGACTCAGAACTTCAAGCGTATTCGTGTAGGTATTTCAAAGAATAAGCTTTATAGTGTTGTAGACTGGGTACTTGGACACTACTCTAAAGAAGAAGAAAAGCTTATATCAGAAGGTGCTAAACATGCAGCAGAAGCTGTATTATGTTATTTAGATGATGGTTTTAATAAAGCAATGAATAAATTTAACTAGGTGATTGTTATGGAAAAAATACTGAATCTTTTAAAAGATAATCAGGCCCTAAGAACCTTAGATACAGACAAAGGAACTATTGTCACAAACTCAACTAGCGATGAGGCTTATCTCATTGCTGGTTCTTTTTGGCATCATCCAAGAAAAATCCTGATTATCAAAAATAACCAATATGAGGCATTTAACCTCTATAAAACATTAACTGAACTTGTGAATCAAGTTGTCTATTTTCCTGCAGATGAATCATTACGTGTAGAATCAGTGGCGTATTCTTATGAACTATTAGGAGAAAGAATTAATGCATTATATGCGATGACACAAGATAAACCAATGATCTGTGTTTGTCATATGCATTCAATGACACGTTATGTGACACCTGTAGAACTCTTTAAAAAGAGTATTATAAGTTTAAAGAAGGGTGATACAGTTGATCCTTTAGAATTAAAGAAGAAACTACAGTCTATTGGCTATAAGAATGCCCAAAGAGTAGATTCACCTTTCTATTACTCTAGAAGAGGTGAAGTGCTAGATGTTTATACAATTCAGTATGAACATCCAGTACGTATTGAATTCTTTGATGATGAGATAGAAGAAATCTCTTTTTATGATAAAGACTCACAAAGAAGAACAGAAAGAAAAGAATCTATCGATATTCTTCCAGCTACAGATATGATGTATGAGGATGATGGTTTATCACAAGTAGAAGCTTCTATCAAGGCTTTAAAAGAGAAGATGAAGATCAAAGATGAATTCAAGGATGAACTTGAAGAAACATATGCATTAGATATTGAATCACTCAAAACACATGACTATAGTCCACGTATTTATCAATATTTAAGTTTATTCCCTCAAACTGCCACAATTATAGATTATGCAAGTGATTATACTATTATTACTGCATCTCTTGCTTCTATTCTTGCTTCTTATAAGACTTATATGGAAGAGAACTACCTCTATTATCATGAACTAGAAGAAATAGGACAGATGATCAGAGGAATTAAGCTTATTAATAACCCTCAGGATATTTTAAAACATCCTGATGTTGATTTAGTACGCTTTAGAGAAAATGATAAACAAATCATGTTTATGACTCAGCCTGTGATGATCTCTATGGCTAATGAAAAAGTCTTTATTAGTCAATTAAAGGACTTACTTACATATAATCGTGTCATGATTGGTGTAGATGAAAAGCGTCAGATAGATATATTAATAAACCTATTTACTGATCATGCCATTCCATTTACTCTCACAAGTGCCACAAATAAGATTTATGATGGGGTTAATCTATTCTTAGGACATTTACCTTGTGGAATGAACTTTGTAGAAGAGAAGACTGTATTACTCACAAGTCAGGAACTCTTTAAAGTACAAGAAACAAAAAAGAAATATATTAAATATAGAGATGCCACTAAAATCTCAGACTATAATGAATTAAAAGTAGGAGACTATGTTGTTCATGATACAAATGGTATTGGACAATATATGGGTATTGAAACATTAGTTGTAGATGGTGTACATAAGGATTATTTACATATTGCCTATAAAGGAAATGATATTCTTTATGTACCGGTAGAACAGTTCCAGTTAATTAGAAAATATTCATCAAGAGATGGTAAACCACCTCATATTCATGCTTTAGGTTCACCTAAATGGGCTAAAGAAAAAGCAAGAGTCAGACAGAAGGTAGATGGTTTAGCTGATGATCTCATTAACTTATATGCAGAAAGAATGAAACAGCCAGGATTTGCGTTTGAACCTGATGGGGATCTTCAATTAGAGTTTGAAAGTGAATTTGGTTATGAACTCACTCCAGACCAGGCGCAGGCTGTAGAAGAAATCAAGAAGGACATGGAAACACCACGTCCTATGGATAGATTATTATGTGGTGATGTAGGCTTTGGTAAAACAGAAGTGGCTTTAAGAGCCTGCTTTAAAGCGGTTGTATCTAAGAAACAATGTGCTTTCCTATGTCCTACTACAATTCTTTCAGCACAACATTATCGTACAATGCAGAAGCGTTTTGAGAAGTTCCCTGTGAATATTGCGTTACTCAATCGTTTCACGACTACTAAAGAAAAGAAACAGATATTAGCTGATTTAAAGGAAGGTAATATTGATTTATTAGTCGGTACACATCGTATTTTATCTAAGGATGTTGAGTTCAAGGATCTAGGATTACTTTGTATCGATGAAGAACAGCGTTTTGGTGTAAGACAGAAAGAGAAGATTAAGAATCTAAGAAAAACAATTGATGTACTCACTTTAACTGCTACACCTATTCCTCGTACATTACAAATGTCCATCATGGGTATTAGAGGACTCTCACAAATAGAAACACCACCATTAAATAGACTCCCTGTACAGACATATGTCTCAGAAAAGAGCTGGGCGTTAATTAAACAGGTTATTGAAAGAGAATTATCACGTAATGGACAGGTTTTCTATTTACACAATAGAACAGAAAACATCTATGAAACAGCCTCTACATTGCAGACACTTTTACCTAATGCCCGCATTGGTGTAGGACATGGTCAAATGGATAAGAATGATCTAGAAGATGTCATGACTGACTTTGTACAAAAGAAATACGATATTCTTGTATGTACAACTATTATTGAGACAGGTATTGATATACCTAATGCGAATACAATTATTATTGAGAATGCGGATAAGTTTGGTTTAGCACAGCTTTATCAGATCAAAGGTAGAGTAGGAAGAAGTGAACGTATTGCATATGCTTATCTTCTTTATACAAAAGATCGTGCGATGACAGAAGAAGCTCAAAAGAGACTTACAGCTATTAAGGAATTCACACAATTAGGTTCTGGTTATAAGATTGCAATGAGAGATTTATCTATTCGTGGCAGCGGTGATATTCTTGGTGGTGAACAGGCAGGATTTATTGATCAAGTCGGTTTTGATATGTATATGAAAATCTTACAGGATGCGATTGAAGAAAAGCAGGGTAAGATTAAAGAGGATGAAACTGTACCATCACGTAATGTCCCTGTAGATGGTTATATTCCTGAAGATTATGTAGAAAGTGATATGGAAAAGTTAGAACTATATCAGCGTGTCTATAAAGCCAATGACTTAGAAACATTGAAACGTGTAGAACATGAACTCACTGACCTTTATGGTGTTCTTCCATCACAGGTACGTAATATTGTAGTCAAGAGAAGATTTGATATCCTTTCACATGATCCACTTATTGATGATGTGAAAGATAGCAGCCAGGGACTAGAAATACGTTTCTCTAAAGTCTTCTTAGAAGATTTAGATGGACAGAAGTTCTTTGCATATGTTAATCATATGTTTAAGAAGCCACAAATGAAATATACTGATGGAATGTTAACTATTGTGAGTGGTATGGAGCCTTATTATGTTTCAGCATCTACGGAGTTCTTAGATTCAGTTTTGAAACAATATTATAAAACACATACTAGTTCTTAATAAAAAAATAATGTAGAATATGAAAAAAAGGGGGGATAACATCAATGAAAATAATTGATTTATTAAACGAAGATAAAGTAACTTTATCTTTTGAAGTATTTCCACCTAAGACAAGCAGTAAATATGAAAATGTCTTAAAGGCTGCAGAAAAGATTGCATCTTTAAATCCAAGTTTCATGTCTGTGACTTATGGTGCAGGTGGAGGAACAAGTGCACATACTGTTGCGCTTGCGAAAGATATTCATGAGAAATATGGTGTTGAAGTCATGGCTCATTTGACATGTGTTTCTTCTACAAGAGAACATGTAGAGTCCATGGTTGAACAGTTTAAAGAAAATGGTATTGAAAACATCATGGCATTAAGAGGAGATATTCCTAAGGATGGTCAAGTGGGAGAAGACTATCAGTATGCCTGTCAGTTAATCAAGAAACTTAAAGAGAAAGGTGATTTCTGTATTGGGGCAGCATGTTATCCAGAAGGACATGTAGAATCACCTAGCATTAAGGAAGATATCCAGCATCTAAAAGAAAAAGTAGAAGCAGGTGCAGATTTCTTAACAACTCAGATGTTTTTTGACAACAATGTTTTCTATAACTTCTTATATAAGATCAAGGAAGCTGGTATTAATGTACCTGTAGTCGCTGGTATTATGCCTATTACTAATGCGAAACAGGTCAGTCGTGCTGTACAGATGTCAGGTACATCTATTATTCCTTATCATTTCAAGATGATGGTGGATGCATTTGGTGATAATCCTGAAATCATGAAGCAGGCTGGTATTATTTATGCATCTGAACAGATTATTGATTTAATTGCGAATGGTGTAAAACATATTCATGTTTATACAATGAATAAACCAGACATCGCCGAAGGCATCATGAACAATATTTCGGAGATTCTTAAATGATAGAAATCAATCGTAAAGAAGCTTTACGATACTTAGGATACCGTCAATCCATTGAAGGTGATCTTACTGAAATCAATAGTGCACTTGATCATTGTATCGAAGTATTACAGAAAACAGCTGTACCACGTCATATTGTGAAAAGATTACCTCTCACAATAGAGAATCATACAATCACAATTGGTGATATGGTGATACATAGTAAAAACTTAGAGAATAACTTAAAAGGCTGTCATGCAGTTTATCTCTTTGCGGCTACTATAGGTATAGAAGTCGATCGTTTGATTAAACGTAAAGAACTTACTAAGATGAGTGATGCAGTGATCTATCAGGCAGCAGGAGCTGCTATGATAGAAGCTTATTGTGATGAAGTGAATGAAGAACTTAATCAGCAGGCATATAAGAATAATGAATTCTTAAAGCCACGCTTTTCACCTGGTTATGGAGATCTTGCATTAGATCATCAGAAAGATTTTATGCGTATATTACAGATGGATAAGATTGGTATCAGTTTATTAGAAAGTCTCTTAATGGTCCCATCCAAATCAGTGACGGCGATCATTGGTATTACACATCATGCACAGCCTCGTCATACGAAGGATTGTGCCAATTGTCCTGCACAATGTGAATTCAGGAGGGTCAAGTAATGGGATTTAAAGAAAGACTTACAAAAGAATGGTTATTCTGGGATGGTGGTACTGGTTCAGTACTTCAAAGCTGGGGTTTACAAGCGGGTGAACTACCTGAAACATGGAATATCAACCATCCAGAAAAGATTGTTGAATTAAATAAAGGTTATCTAGAAGCAGGATGTGATATTATCAACACCAATACATTTGGTGCCAATAGATTAAAATATCCAGATAATCTAGAAGAAATAGTCACAAAAGCAGTAGAACATGCAAAAAAGGCAAGAGAACTTACAGGGCGCGGGGATGCCCTGATTGCGCTTGATTTAGGTCCTACAGGTAAGCTCTTAGAACCACTAGGAGATTTATCATTTGATGATGCTGTAGATATTTATGCTGAAGTCATTGAATATGGAACTAAAGCGGGTGCTGATGTCATCCTTATTGAAACAATGCAGGATAGCTATGAATTAAAAGCTGCAGTACTAGCCGCTAAGGAACATTCACATTTACCTGTATGTGCGACTGTTGTATTTGATGAAAAAGGTAAGATGTTGACAGGTGGTACACCAGAATCAGTTGTCGCCGTACTTGAAGGGTTACATATTGATGCATTGGGTATTAACTGTTCATTAGGTCCAACACAAATTAAACCTTTTGTAGAAAGAATGATTAAAGTTTCTTCTACACCTATTATTGTGACACCTAATGCTGGTTTACCTCAGACTGATGATGAAGGTCATACATATTATGATATGAATGCAGATGAGTTCGCATCAGAGATGAAAGAGATTGCCTCATTGAATGTGCATGTACTAGGAGGATGTTGTGGAACTACACCAGAATATCTCTCAAAAACAATAGAATTAGTGAAAGACCTGCCTATTGAACCACCTGTAAAGAAGAATATCTCTGTTGTGACTTCTTTCTCACAGGCTGTAGAAATAGGTCCTAAACCAGTTATTATTGGGGAACGTATTAACCCAACTGGTAAGAAGAAATTCAAACAGGCCTTACGTGATGGAGATATTAACTATATCTTATCTGAAGGTTTAAAACAGGAAGATGCAGGGGCACATATTCTAGATGTCAATGTAGGTCTACCAGAAATTGATGAACCTAAGATGATGGTAGAAGTCATGAAGAAGTTGCAGTCTGTCATTGCATTGCCATTACAGATTGATACATCAGATCCAATCGCCTTAGAAGCAGCCTTAAGACACTATAACGGTAAGGCTATGATTAACTCAGTTAATGGTAAACAGGAATCCATGGATGCTGTATTCCCATTAGTAAAGAAATATGGTGGTGTGGTTGTAGGACTTGCCTTAGATGAAGAAGGTATTCCAGATAATGCGACAGATCGTATTCGTATTGCGAAGAAGATCTATAAAGAAGCAAGTAAATATGGTATTGAACCTAAGGATATCGTAATCGATGGACTTGCTATGACTATTTCATCAGATCCTACTTCTGCCATTGCGACATTAGAAACATTACGTATTATTAGAGATGAATTACATGGACATTCTATTCTAGGTGTTTCTAATATCTCTTTTGGTCTTCCACAAAGACCAATCATTAATGCGAACTTCTTTACTATGGCAATGCAGTCAGGACTCAGCTGTGCAATCATCAATCCTTCATCAGAAGCAATGATGAAATCATATCGTGCCTATCTTGCCTTAAGTGGGCTTGATACAAACTTTACAGAATATATTAGCGCCTATGGTAATAGTGCACCAGCTCCTGTAAAGAGTGAAGCGGTTGATATGTCTTTATATGAAAGTATTAAGCGTGGTATGAGTGAAAATGCAGGTAAAGCCACTCAAAAACAGCTTGAAACTAAAGAAGGACTAGAAATTATTAATGAAGAATTGATTCCTGCCCTTGATGAGGTAGGGAAAGGATTTGAAAAAGGCACTATCTTCTTACCTCAGTTATTAATGAGTGCTGAAGCAGCTAAGGCTGCATTTGCAGTCATTAAAGACTCTATGGCAGGTAAACCAAGAGAAATGAAAGGAAAAATCATCATTGCGACAGTCAAAGGTGATATTCATGATATTGGAAAGAATATCGTGAAGGTTATGTTAGAAAACTATGGCTATGATGTCATTGATCTTGGTAAAGATGTACCACCTGAACTCATTGTAGATACTGCAATAAAAGAAGATGTAAAATTAGTAGGACTCAGTGCTTTAATGACAACAACAGTAGTGAGTATGGAAGATACTATTAAATTGTTGAAGGAAAAGAAGCCTGATACACTTACAGTTGTAGGTGGAGCCGTTATGACTCAGGAATATGCAGATCGTATCGGTGCAGATTGTTATGCGAAAGACGCAATGGAAACAGTGCGTTTTGCGGATAAAGTATTTGGAGGAGAATAGGAATGAAAAGAATATTTACAGTATTAACTTCTATCGCTTTAACATTTGCGATATCATTCTCAGCAGCTTTTGCGAATGATGATGCATTTCTTAAATCACAGAACTATTTAAAAACTATCGCATTAGATAGCCCTGATGCAGTTATTGCGTATGAAGCTACAGGTATGGAAGCTGATTATAAGGCTGATGCTTTATTAAATAACTTCAAGGAAACAGATTATATTACTGCTTCTTATGGTGATTTAGCTAAGTCTATTATCGCAATTTCTTTATTAGGTGAAAATCCAAAAGATTTCAATAAGACTAACTTAGTAGAAATCTTAGAAAATAGAGTACAGGAAGATGGTACTCTTACAAATGATGTAAATGGTGGATGTGGGGCTACTATTTGGACATTAATGGCTTTAGAAACAGTAAACTCACCTAAGGTAAAAGCTGTTGCAGATAAGTTATCTACTATGGCTATGGCCAATGGTGCTTACTGGTATGAATATCAGGGACCAAATGCAGATCTAGATACAACTGGATGGGCTATGGAAGCATTAAGTGTTGCAGGACGTTCTACTTATGATGCAGCTATCTCAAAAGCATATACTTTTGTACAGTCTAAGTTAAATAGTGCAGATGGTTCTTATGATATTGGCTGGGGTGGAAATGCGGATACTCAGTCTTGCGTATTAGAAGGGTTATCTACTGCAGGTTATACATTAGATACAAATGCATATAACTATTTACTTTCTTATCAGAATGAAGATGGTACATTCAATGCATTAAACTACAACACATTCCAGTTAGAACCAAATGCTTATGCATCAGTAGAGGGTGCAAGAGCACTTGGTGTAATCAATAACGGAAGCTTTGTATTAAAAGCTAGAAAAGACTATACAAAGACTACTACACCAGTAGTGACTGAACCTGAAACACCTACAAAACCTAGTACACCTACAACACCTAGTACAACTACACCAGCTGTAAAGCCAGAAACAACTACAACTGAACCAAAGAAGGAAACAGTAAAAGTAGTCAATACAGGTGATAACACAAATGTGATGGCATATGTAGTTGCAGCTATCGCAGCTGTGGGTGTAATCGTATTAGTCATTAAAAGTAAAAAGAAATAATGAAGAAATTTACAACTAAACAATTAGCGATTGCCTTTGTCGCAATCGCTTTTGTCTTTATATTTGGCTTTACAGCTTATCGCGGTATAACTGGACAATTCCAGTCTCAACCTACTATTAGTAATGAAGTAAAAAGTAGCATAAAGAAGAAAGATATTTCCAAAAAAGAAGAGACAAAACAAATAGAGTCACAAGAAGAATCGAAGAAGACTGATATAAAATCATCTGATTCTTCTAGTAAACAAGAGACTAAGAAGCAGGAAACAAAGAAAAAAGAGACAAAATCCTCTTCTAGTAAACAAGAGACAAAGAAGCAGGAAACAAAATCTTCTTCTACTAAACAAGAGACAAAGAAGATAGAAACAAATAATTCTTCTAGTAAACAAGAAACCTCTGCGCCTCAACAGGTAGAACCACCTAAACAGGAAACACCTATAAAACAAACAGTTTCAGTACAGGTGATTGGAGTAAATAGCACAATGATGCAGGGGAATATAGAAGTGAATAGTTCTTCTACAGCTTATAGTGTATTAAGAGAACTTGCGAAACAGAATGGTAAGAGTATCTCTACAAAAGGGTTTGGTTCTACTGTTTATGTATCAGGTATAGATGGATTAAAGGAATTTGATCATGGACCAAGTTCTGGATGGATGTATAAGGTGAATGGTACACCACCAAATATTGGGGCAGGAGCTTATAGGTTAAAAGCAGGAGATCAAGTCATCTGGTATTATGTCAACATTGAACAATAAGACAAGAGAAATATGTTTGATAGGTATTCTCTCTGCAGTCAATATTGCCTCTAGAGTAGCCTTACAGGCACTTCCTAACTTTAAACCTGTTACATCTATCATTATTATATCTGTACTCTTATTTGGCTTATCATTTGGAATTAAACTCACAGTAGTAACAACTATTGCATCCAATATGATTCTAGGTATGGGGACATGGACAATCTTTCAGATTCTCTCATGGGTAGTCATCTGTTTATTCACTCAATGTATCAGTGACTTCTATAAGAAAATAAATAAAGAACCCCCATTACTTCTTATGGCTCTTTATGCCTTTTTAATGGGTTATGTCTTTGGTTTTGTTGTCTCACTCGAACAATTAATTATTGGTGGTCCTGTCTGGTTTGGTATCTATTATGCCCAGGGGCTCTTATTTGATACATTCCATGCAGTAGGTAATTTTGTCTTTTATTTACTTTGTGCACCTATACTTATGCGTTTATTTAAACAGGAAATGTCTCAATATACAAAAGACTATTACAAGTGATTCGGTTGCGAATCACTTTTTTGTCATGTAATAAATATATTGTCAATATCTGAAAGATACATTTTACATATGATATAGAAAGTCTATAATCACAAGTGGATGGAGGTTAAAACTATGACACCATTATTTCCACGTGTTCAAGAAGTAGAGAACATATTTCACAAAATACTCGCAAGTAAAGAAGCTTGTGCAAGACTAAGAGAAACATTCAATTCAAGTCTAGAAGACTTTCAGGGATCAGAAGAATTAAACAATGAGACCTTTTCAAAAGTCGTTCTAGATAGTTATTCAAATCAGGATATTAGTGCATTATTACTCGCTATATGTGGTAAATCTATGTTTGATTTATTACGTGATGCATATTTGATTCCTCAAACATTTCATGGCAAAGCAGGAGAAAATCCAGTGCTACTTACATCACCTTCTGGAGACCTGCTAGAAGGAAAGGATGTCTCACACCATACGATGAGACGATTTAAAAGTATCCTTTCACAACATCAGCCTGTTCCCCGTTCCCTTGTTTATCTGGCTGATGGCTATGATATAGAACGTTATTATAAACATGACGGTTCAGTAGACCAGAGAAAGACAGATGCAGTCAGAGGCATCTTACTTCTTTATGCACTTCCTGATACTAAGAAGCTTCATCTAACAACTGCGCAGGTTTATGCAATCATCTGGGATACATTCTTAAGTATTCAAAAAGAAGCACCTCTTGCTCGTGTCTATTATGGACAGGAAACAGGAGAGAAGAATGATAAAGACTATGATGAAATTGCGATATTGCTTCCTACACATTTGTTTAGAAGACAGATGGTTGAACATATGGAAATTATTGATGGATTAGTTCTATCTTGTAGAGAAAAAATGATGGCTGAAGCCGGTAATGATAGTTTGGAGTTGTAATTATGCCTAGAATCGGATTACGTATTATTAAAACAAGTATTGCTGTCTTCATCATCATGGTATTATTCACTCTCTTTGGTGTACAGAGATCACCTTTCTATGTCCTTATAACCACAATTATCTGTATTCAGCCAGATAAAGAGAATGAAAAGAACCAGGCACTTGTAAGAGCCCTCGGCACACTTATAGGGGCAATTACAGGAGCTATTGTCATGTTTTTACAGCCTTTCATCCATATTGATCTCGCATGGGATTTACTTAATGCATTATTTATTATGTTGACTATTTATTTGACAGTCTTATTTAAAGTACAGCATATGGCATTTATGGCCTGTGTGGCTTATTTAAGTGTTGCAGTGATTCCCCATGCTGGTATTTCACCTTACGCATTCTTATTCTATCGTGTCTTAGATACATGTATTGGTGTTGGTGTGGGTTATCTTGTCTGTACATTACATCTACCAGTTAAAAGAAGAAATGATGTTCTCTTTGTAGCTGAACTTGATGATATGGAACAAACAGCACACCAGCAGTTAAATGACTTCAATAAGACTCAATTGAATAAAATAGTAGATGATGGTGCCCTGTTTACAATCATCACAAAAAGAACACCTGCATCCATGCAGGCAGAAATTGAACATCTTAAATTGCATCTCCCAGTGATCGCATTAGATGGCGCAATTTTGTATGACGTACCAAAAAATGAATTACTTTGTACCTATCCATTATCACAAACATTAGGTACAAAGATCACTCAATTATTAGATGATAAACATCTTAATTACTTTTATCACGTTCTCAAAGACGATGTATTATTGACATATTATAATAGTTTTGACCAGTCCGAACAAATGGACTATTATGATATGATGCGTCAATCCCCTTATCGTAATTACATCTTTGGTATGCCTACACACTCATATCAACCTCTTTATATAAGTATTCTTAATACAAAAGAGATTATCTATGATATTATAGATGACCTGATAGATTTAGGATTACATAAACAATTGCGTTATTTTGTAGAAGAAGATTATTTTGAAGGCATGTGCTTACTTAAGATTCTTTCTTATGACGCTACTCCAGAAAACATGCTGGAAAGATTAAAAGAAAAATTAGATATAAAAGAAAGTATTGTATATGGTTCATCTGATGCTATATGTGACGTTATTGTACCTGATAATGATTTCAATAGTATCGTAAAAAGTATTCATAACGAATATGAAGGAATTCAAATGAAAAGAAGACAGCCACAATAAGCTGCCTTCTTTTCGTTATGGGGGAGTCTCAATGTATATTCAATTCATGATCAAGATCATGGATTTTTTTATTTGTATACTTATTTGCAACTCCCATGATTAAAGTACTTAGTAATACTGCAATAATAGTTAGAATAATATAGATCATAAGAATCACCTCTTTCATGCTTATAATATACATGTAAGTTGTGTAATTCGTATGTATTCTCTATGTATTTATTATGTTTTTTTACAATCCTTCCAACATATCATCAAATGTGATACCTAGAGAAAATCCAAAATGGAAATAATCATCCAAAGCATCCTGTAACTTAATAGGACTATAACCATTTCTTAAATCTAGAATATCCTGATTGACTTTAAAGAGTAAATCAACAGAACTGCTCTTTTCAGGCATTTCTTCATGATTCTTGATTTCATCAATCTGTAAGTCATACGCAGTACTCATTAATAAGCGCATACCTTCAATATAAGTGTCTAAAAGAGCATTTTGATCAACCTGAGTATCTTTATCCCAGAATGTATAAACATGTCCTAATTCTCCTGTATTATATACACATTGCATAAATGCAAGAAGTTTATGGTCAATCTTCTTAATATCTAGAATATGACCTTTAGGAATATCTAATTCTCTGTTTAATACTAACTGATATAATTTTGATAATTCATTCATTTAAATCACCTCTTATATACTATTATAGTCAATTAAAAAAGAGAATCACGTAGATTCTCTTAAATAATCCCTAAACCTTCTATTAAAATCTTAACACCTATGAGAATAAGAATAATACCACCAGTAATCTGTGCTTTCTGTTGATATTTATTCCCAAATATATGACCTATATATACACCAGCTGATGCAATAATAAATGTCGTTAAACCAATAATAGAAATAGCCATGAAGATATTGATTGATTCAAAAGAGAACGTAACACCTACCGCAAGTGCATCAATGGCAGTTGCGATAGCAAGCATCAATGGCAGTTGCGATAGCAAGCATCAATGGCAGTTGCGATAGCAAGCATCAACATTGTCTTCCATGAGAAGTCATCATTCTGTTTCTCTTCTTCAAAAGATTCTTTAATCATATTGATTCCAATAAATGCGAGTAATATAAATGCAATCCAGTGGTCAATAGAATCCACTAAACCACTCAATGTAGAAGCAAGACAATAACCAATAAATGGCATCAATGCCTGAAATCCACCAAACCATACACCACATAACAATATATTCTTAATAGACAACTTCTTTACAGATAATCCTTTACATACAGATACCGCAAAAGCATCCATGGATAACCCAATACCAATAAGTAATATTTCTATACTAGACATCTTTATACCTCAACAGGAATATAATCTTCCTTTACAACCTCATAATGCATATTGGATGCAGTCAGTTCATTGAGTTCATCTAAGAATGATGTATCTCTTAAATAAACATCATAGTGAACTTCTTCATCATACTCAGTATTCATTAATAATAGATTCTTAGATTGTATTAAATAAGATACCTTACGGCTGAAGTGATAGTCAACACTAATACGATATAGTTTAACAAGTTCTTTATCGACTATTTCTGCTTCTTTTAATGCATCTGCAACACTATTAGTATAAGCACGAGTTAATCCTCCAGCCCCTAGTTTAATGCCACCAAAATAACGTGTTACAATCGCAATCACATTATCTATCTTTTGTCTTTGTAATACATTCAACATAGGAAGTCCTGCAGTACCTGATGGTTCTCCATCATCATCTGCTTTTTCTAAAGGACCTACTCGATAAGCAACACAGTTATGTGTTGCATCATCTTTGGAATAAAGTTCTATTAAGTCTTTTATTTCTTTTTCATCATTACATGGAATTAGGGTAGTAATGAATTCTGATTTCTTAATAATGATTGTATTTGTCGTTGTTTCTTTGATTGATCTCATAGTTTCACCCGTTCGTATTATAGCGTAAAAGTTGTAAAATAAAAAGAAATAAACTATAATGTACATAGTGTATTATCACTGATGGGGTATTAAAAATGAGTAAAATAGCGATTATTGCAGACAGTGGCTGTCAGATTGATATTAATGGAGAGCATGAAGGTATTTATATTGCACCATTATGTATTGGTCATGGTAGTCAGACATATTTAGATCAATTAGAAATCACAAGTCTTGATGTATTTAATCAGATGAAGGAAACAGATGATATGTTTACAACATCTCAACCTTCGACTGGTTCTTTAATGAAGGCTATGGAAGATGCAAAAAGAGATGGTTATGATGAGTTAATTGGGATTCCTATCGCAACTGGTTTATCATCTACATTAAATGGTATGCAGGTTGCAGCTGATACAGTAGAAATGCCTATTACTTTAATCGATTCTCAAGGAACAGCACATGTTCAAAAGAAGCTTGTTGAAGCAGCACGAAAATTAGTAGAAAAGGGTCAGTCTGTTTCTGAAATTAAAGAAAAGCTTGAAGATATGGTTAAGCATTCAGGTACAATTATTTTTACACCAAACTTGAATCACCTTAAAAAGGGTGGGCGTATTACGCCTGCAGTCGCAATGCTTGGCAATATGTTGAAGCTTGTTCCAGTTATGGAATTGAATAGTGAATTAGGTGGTAAGATTGATACTTTAGGCAAAGTAAGAACAACACGTAAGGCATGTAAGATGCTTGCTGATCGTGTTGTTGAAAGAGGCGCAAATGCGAAAGATTATACATTTGCGATTGAAGATGTTCTTGCACCTGAAGAAGCTCAGCGTGTAAGAGACTATCTTGAAGAACAATTAGGTCCATGTCAAGTTACCATGAGAGAGTTACCAAGTGTTGTAGGTGCTCATATGGGAATTGGTGGCGTAGGAATCCAATTCATCAAAAATCTCGCAGAGTAGGAAGCAGATGATGAATCTGCTTTTTTTATATAGAAAGGAGGTATATGTATGCAAAGAGAATTTGAAATGGTTGTACAGACAAGTGCAGCTACACAAAGCTTGCGTTATTTATTGAAAAGTGGTGATATGACGTGTATCACCAAAGGAGAAATTACTAAAAGATTAGAAGCAGCAGTTCTTTTACAGGAATTAAGCTTTCAAGCTGTTATGACAAGTGGTGATGTTGTAGAGGATATGTTGGAGAATAATTATGAGGATTATGATGAAGCATTAAGAGACTCTCTTAAGACTCATGGTATTACATTTAAAGACTATACCTTTGCGGTTACTTATAAATATGATGAAGAAGCTGTCTTTAAGCCTTTCTTCTCTAGACAATATGGTGCAGACTTAGGTTTTTCACTCCCATTAGTAGATGATATGAAATATGCGAATATGTGTGTATGTCTTGCATTAATAAAACTATCAAGAGAATATGTACGTACGAGTGTGGGTATTACCCATGATTATACTGATGTAAAACCTAGTATTCATTTGACTTTTAAGCCAGGTATATTCTTACCTAAGCTTATTACAGAAAAACCCTATACAGAACTTACATTCAATGCAGTCTATGCAGCTATATACAAGCTGCGTGCTGCGATACGTTTCTTCTCATATGATCATACAGAAGAAGCATATAAAAAGTGGATTGATGTCATAGAAGAAATGAGTACGCGACCATATGATGGTATATTAGATGATCTAGATGAACTAGATTATGTGCCATCACAAAAAGAAGAACTTTATGTATATGAAGATAAGGTCAATGGTGGAGGTACAGTACAATGTTTAAATAATTCATTTTATGCATTAATACTCTGGGCTGCCATATTGACTAAAGTCATGAATGAACAGTTCTTATATGAGACAAACTACCCAGATATGAACTTATGGGATTATTAATAAAAAGAAAATTATCAAAACACCTATAATAAGGTGTTGTCACCATTAACTTTAACGCATAAATTCTTTCTCTTCGCTATAATAGTGTTAGAAAAAAGAGGAGGGAAAGAATATGTTAGAAAGTTATAAAGAAATTACATCAATCTCATTGAATAAATTAAAGGACTATTTAGATGTCATTGATGTGTATCATGATTCATTTATTGATACTTGCAGAAGTCAGAAGAAAATAGAAGGTTATATTAAGGCACACCAAAAGAAATACTTAGGTCTTGCCTTAAAGAAACTCTATGAAATAGATGATATGCAATGTTTAGAAAATCATCTCGTAATGATTGAATACTTATTTGGAGAACATCCTCGTATTCAATCATTGAATAAGAATTTATGTAACTATATGCTCCATAATGGATCACCATTAGATGTATACCGTATTGTGAGACATTTGATGCCTTTCTCATATCTTGCACTTATCTCTTTATTAGTAGATAAAGAAGTGATTACTTATGCACAGGCTGCTTACTTTTCTTTAGTAGAAGAAGATATAGAAGGGGCTTATGAATACTTAAAGAAATGTGAAGTGGAACCAGATGAATCACTTCTAAATCTTTATGCATCTTATGAATTAATTGGTTATTTCCAGCTTGTGGATCATTATAGTAAAAAGGTATCTTACCAGGTATCAGGAGGCATAAGATGGGAGAAAAAATGTGGGCTGTCTTCTCATTGTTGATGAATTCAGAGGAATGCATCAGTGCAGAAGATATACAGCATCAATTAGAAGAAAAAGGTTATGATATTGGTTTAAAAGCAGTATATGCAGTGATTAAACAGATCAATGTATTTACATCTTTAATGTTTGGAAAAGAAATAATCAAAGCAGTCAGACGTTTTGGTTATATGATTGAAACAGGTTATTTTGATGAAGCACAGATACAATTACTTATTGATATGGTGAATTATCGTCAAGATCTTACAAATAATGATAAAAGAGAAATAGTTAATAAGCTTTTAAAACTTTCACCTGCTAAACAGAAGGATTATCTCATTGTACCAGAATTAGAAGATGATGATGAAGGTGTCTATTCTCTAAGTAAAAATCTAAAGATTATTACTTCCGCAATACGTAATAAGAAGGATATACGTTTCCAGTATGTAGATTATACTATTAGGGATGGACATCCTGTAGAAACATATTCTACTAAGGGTAATGCAGGTATTAATCATGAATATTATAATGTGAGTCCTTATAATACAGTGATTGTGGATGGTCATTACTATTTACGTGCTTATTATAATAAGCATAAGGATTCATTGACTACATTCCGTATTGATCGTATTAGAAAGCTAGATAAGAGCCGTACATATTATTTTGATTTTGATGATGAAGAAAAAATGAGTGAATCATTGAAACAATCACTTGCGAAGTCAATGAATAGTTTCTTTGATGGTGATGAAATTACACTACATATTAAGTTTGATGGTGTACTTATTAGAGAAGTTGTATCACGTTTAGGAAAAGATATTACTATTAATAAAACTATTGCGCCAATAGAGAATGATCATCAATGGTATGAAACACGTGTTGAAGGAATCATTTTTAATACAGGTTTAATGAACTGGATTAGACAGTTTGGTCCAATGATTATTGTGGTAGGTCCAGAGAAACTTAAAGAAGCTATTACAGATGGATTAGAAGAGAACTTAAGCTACTATAAAAAATAGGTGATGACTATGTATATATTACAATTAAGTCAAGGTGAGTTAAGTACTAATGTTGGCTTATTTGGCTCAATAGAGGAAGGTAGAAAGCTTATATCTCAATTAACTGGATATCAGTATGAAGTGATTGAAGGGTTTGAGTATGAGTACTTTGATCCTACTATTGTACCTGATTATGTAGAACTAGAATATAATGGTCATATTGTACCTTTAACTACATATATGTTTACTGGTGATGGAAGAGTAGATATTTATTGGAATGAGATAGTGGACTTATCTACACCAGGAAATGGAATGATTGAAGGATCTACAAGAGTGGATGCTTATTCTATTCCTAATAATGAACCAAATAATATTTTAGCACTTTCCTTATTAGGAAAAGCATATCAAATATTAAATGATGAACGAAGTGAAGAAGTTTATAGAAAAAGTCATGTAGGATTTAAATGTATATTGGATCATTCAAAAGATAAATATATAGAAGAATACTGTTATTATCGATTAGGGAAAGATTATCTTTATGGTACAGGAACAGATGTGGATTATGAAAATGCAATGTTTCATTTTTTACAGAGTCAAAATCAGTTGAGTTGGTATTCTTTAGGACAGATGTATCTAAGAGGATTAGGAATAGAAAAGGATGAAGAAAAAGCATTTGAATATTTTTTGAAATCAGCTAAATGTTTTAATCCATTTGCGTTATATGAAACTGCAAGATGTTATGAATTAGGAATAGGGTGTTTGGTAGATAAGGAAAAAGCAGATTATTATTATAAGAATGCTTATTTTAAATTTGAATCAATGGTCGAAGAAAATGAGAATGACAATCTGCTTTATCGTCTTGGTATGATGAATATCAAAGGGAAAGGTGTTGAACAGAATATTGATCTAGGAATACACTTTCTACAAAAAGCCATTGATATGGATAACGAATTTGCACAAATACAGATGGCAAGGATACTTATAGATGGAATCAAAGTGAATAAGAATGTAGATCAAGCTATCTCTCTTTTAATGAAAGCAGAAGAAAAGAATAATTCGTTTGCTCAGTATATGCTAGGCAAACTTTTTTTATTTGGAAAGGAAGTTGAGCAAGATAAGGAAAAGGCATTCGTGTATCTTCAAAAATCAGCAAGTCAGGGAAATGTCTATGCTCAGTATCTTATTGATAATATGGAACGGTATGAACAACAAGACATTGCACTCATGGTTTCACGTTTCTTTTATCATATAAGTAGGATATTCGAACAACAACTTCCCATTAACAACAATAACCCCTTATCACATGTGGATAAAAAATTAAGAAGAAAAATGCAAAAGAAAAGAAGTGAACTTGGTCATAAGGAAGATGATCAAACACTTCATTTTTAATATTTTCACTATTTTAAAAAAATAATAAGGAAATGGAGTGGTCAAATATAAACTATAAACAAATGAGAAATAAAAATAATTCAAAATATAAATCAATGAAAGTCAAATCAAAACCAAAAAATAATAAAAGTTTATATAGAAGAATAGAAGGAAGGCATCGTTGATGAAATATTATTCAAAAGAACAAATTAAACAAGCGAATCTCATCAATTTAGAAGATTTTTTACGTATGCAAGGAGAAACACTTATGAAGTCTGGAAAGGATAAACGTTGGGCAAGAATGAAGACTGTCACAATTAGAGAAAATATGTGGCATGACTGGAAAACTTCTGAAGGTGGATATCCAATAGAGTTTGTAAAAAGATATTTTAACAAGGGATTTAAAGAAGCAATGGAAATTCTTCTTTCGTCAGTAGGGGATGTTCAGATGGTAGAATCTTCTAGACATAATCAAGACAAGCCAAAGAGGTTTGTTGCACCGTATAGAAATAACAATAATAAACGAGCTTATGCTTATTTAAGTGAAACAAGATTAATAGATAAAGATATATTGAATTACTTTTTTAAGAATGGATATATCTATGAAGATAATCAATATCATAATGTTGTATTTGTAGGATTTGATGAAGACGGGATCATTCGTCATGCTCATAAGAGAAGTACATCAGTTGGTGGAAAAAGTTTTAGAGGAAATGTGGAATCATCTGACTCAAGATATCCTTTTCAATATAGAGGAACGAGCGAAAGAGTTTATGTTTTTGAAGCACCAATTGATCTGCTTTCATATCTCACATTACATAAAGATAATTGGGAACAAGATAATTATATTGCTTTGAATGGATTAGGAACTGAAGGACTAGAACATCTATTAAACCAAAGAAAAGATATACAAAGTATTATGTTGTGTTTTGATCATGATGAAGCAGGTATAGAAGCGTGTGAAAGAGTGACTGATAAACTGATTGAAAAGGGATATGGACAGATTGGAATCATTCAATCAACATATAAAGATTTTAACGAAGATATCATGGCTTTGGCTGGTAGAGAGTATAAATTTTCAAAAGAAAGTCAGAAAAGGCAATGGATCAATCATATTAACGATAACCTTACAAAACGAATTCATGAGATCAATAAAGATATTGATTTCAATACATTGAATAAAACATTTGCGGTCATTTTTTATAATCGAAGACAAGCAAATACAAAATTAGAAATGATTAAAGAACAATTATATGTTCTCACAAGTGATGCTCTTATATTAAGGCAAAATTTAATCAATGAAGAAATTGTCAATGAATATAGATCAATGAAAGAGATACAAGGAGATATGATCGAAGGGTATCGCTGTTATAAAGATATAAAACAAATCCGTAAAAGGATAGAAAATCTTATGGAGTGTATGAAAGAAGTAAATGTTGCTTATGAAGAATATCAAGCAGGAAATGTTAGTTATGAAAGATTATCAGAAGGATATCGTGTTTTAGCAACTGAGGGATTAACACATCTTAATTATGTTCATAGAGTAGAAGAAAAAAGAAAGCAAGAACTAAAGCAGGAGGAAAAAATGGATAAAAAGATAGAAAAAAAGTATGGAATCGCTGATGGTCAAAAACCATCAGCAAAATTGATTGGAGAAGATGGGAATATATTCAATTTAATGGGGATTGCAAGTCGATCACTTAAAAAAGCAGGTTTTCAAAAAAAATCAGATGAAATGATTAATCGTATCACAACATCTGCAAAAAGTTATGATGAAGCACTCAATATTATAAGTGAATATGTAGAGCCAGTTGATGATATAGGATATGAAGAAGATATAATGATGAGAGGATATGAATAAGATATGAGTCATGATCAAATCATCTTTATAGGTATGGGTGTCTTGTTTTTTATTGTCATTGGTATAGCAGTTTATTTTGGAAATAATTATAATCTAGATAATATCAAGGCAAAAGAAGTTGGAAATGGTCAATATGGAAATTCAAGATTCGCTTCGCAAAAAGAAATCAATGAAACATTTTCAAAGATATATTTTGATCCTCAAAATTGGAGAAAAGGAAAATATCTTCCCAATAGTCAAGGTATCGTTATTGGTAGTCAAGTAAAAGGAAAACAAACATATTGTTATGTGGATAAAGCTGATGTTCATCTTTTGATGATTGGTGCTGCAGGTGTTGGAAAAACAGCACACTTTTTGTATCCTAATCTAGAGTATGCTTGTGCAAGTGGTACGAGTTTTATCACCACAGATACAAAGGGTGATTTGTATCGAAATTATGGTGGTATAGCAAAAGAGTATTATGGTTATCAAATATCTGTCATTGATCTTAGAAATCCAATCTATTCAGATGGAAATAATATGTTGCATATGGTCAATAAATATATGGATATCTATAAAAAAGATAGATCAAATTTAACAATCAAAGCCAAGACAGAAAAATATGCTAAGATCATAGCAAAAACAATTATCTTTAATGATGGAGAGAGTTCGTCTAGTTATGGGCAGAACTCTTTTTTCTATGACTCGGCTGAGGGATTATTGACAAGTGTGATTTTGATTATTTCTGAATTTTGTGAAGATAAACAAAGGCATATCGTGAGTGTCTTTAAACTTGTACAAGACCTGTTAAAACCATCTAAAGTGAAAGGGAAAACACAGTTTCAAGTTTTGTTAGACCTTTTGCCAGATAATCATAAGGCAAGATGGTTTGCAGGTGCTGCACTTAATACAAGTGAGCAAGCGATGATGTCAGTTCTTTCAACCGTTTTGTCAAGACTCAATGCTTTTATAGATAGTGAGATTGAACAAATATTATGTTTTGAAACAACGATTGATATTGAAAAATTTTGTGAACATAAATCTGCAATTTTTTTAGTCATCCCTGAAGAAGATAATACAAAACATTTTTTGATATCCCTCTTTCTTCAACAATACTATAGAGAAATGTTAGCTTACGCAGATGAACATGGAGGTGTGATTTTTAGGAAGATTATTATGTTCTTAGATGAGATTGGAACGATACCACCTATACAATCAATAGAAATGATGTTTAGTGCATCTCAATCAAGAAATATATCCATCGTAGCGATCATCCAATCCCTTGCTCAACTTGAAAAGAACTATGGGAGTGAGGGAGCAAAGATCATTGTAGATAACTGTCAAGATATATTGTTTGGCGGGTTTGCACCTAACTCAGAGATGGCAAAAATATTTAGCGAAAATCTTGGTACACATACTGTTCAAAGCGGTTCTATTAATAGAGGGAAGAATGATCCATCACAATCCTTGCAAATGATAGAAAGACCATTGATGACACCAGATGAACTCAGAACAATGCCTAAAGGTCATTTTATACTTATGAAGACAGGAATACATCCGTTCAAGA
Source organism: Catenibacterium sp. RTP21428st1_D7_RTP21428_210409 (assembly GCF_040227455.1). NCBI lineage: Bacteria > Bacillati > Bacillota > Erysipelotrichia > Erysipelotrichales > Coprobacillaceae > Catenibacterium > Catenibacterium sp. RTP21428st1_D7_RTP21428_210409. The sequence continues at coordinate 32,239 of NZ_JBEHVX010000018.1, forward strand.
CCATATTAAGATTGTTTATATATTGGAAGATAAAACTTGATAAAGAATATCAAGTCAATGAACGTATTCGAAAAGAAGTGGATTATGTAGATATCAAAAAGTTAGAAAATATCTTAAAGAAAAACTTTGATTATGAAAATTTAATGAAAAGTCATATAGAAATAAGAACAGGAGGTCTTAAAGTTGAATAAGGATTATATGTATTTTTATACAAAGATATCTAGTGCAGATGTTCCTCCAACAGCAAGAACAGTTTATAGAGCATTATTACATTATGCGAATAGAAAGACATGGTCGTGTTTTCCATCAATCAATACGCTTGTAAAAGATACCGGTCTTAGTCGCTCAACAATTATTAGATGTCTAAAAATTTTAGAGAAGAATAATTGTATATTAAAAATACATAGGACTCGCCAAAGCAATAATGGACAGACAAGTAATATGTATTTTTTTAATTGATTATTTTTATGGGATGAGTATGTCCATATTATGATACTCCCAGAGTGTCATTGTGATATGGCTGTAACATAGAGTTGAAATATAATTACAGAGAGAAATAATAATTAAACGATTAATTTTTTTGAATACCCATAATCTACAGGTACCAATTTAAGAGAAGTGTGGAGCAGAAATATTCAGGATATAGACTATCTGTCTATGACTGATAGGAAATGATCTCTGTAGGTATTTCTTGATTTTATCTATGATAGTCTTTCCCATCTTTCTATGGTTAAATCTATACTCCTGTTCATTCAGGAATAAAGGCATCTCTCTTTTAGTTATTCCATGATATATCCCAGTAATATTATTTTTAATATTACCGATTATTATGTTTAACCAGAGTAGTCTATGATC
>NZ_JBEHVX010000019.1:0-31019 GCF_040227455.1 Catenibacterium sp. RTP21428st1_D7_RTP21428_210409
TCATATCACCAATATAGAGGAAGCCAATGTATTTTTAAACTCCTACATAAAAAAATACAATAATCAGTTCGCTCTACGCCTTAATAGTACCAAATCGGTATATGAGAAGCAACCATCTATGGAGAAAATCAATCGTACTCTTGCAGTACTTTCAACTAGAACCATTGATAGTGGCCACTGCATTAGATTCCAGAGTAAATTCTATTTTCCTGTGACCGAAAATGGAGACAGAAGATTTTTTGCAGGAAAGACTAACTGCATGGTCATAGAGACATTTGATGGACAGCTTCTCGCAAATATCGATGATAATCTTTATCTGATGGAAGAAGTAGCTGAACATGAACTGGCATCAAAGGAATTTGATGCTCCTAAGGAGGCACCTAAGAAAGAAAAGAAAAAGTATATTCCTCCAATGGATCATCCTTGGAGAAAAAACAGCTTTGCGAATTATGCTGCAAAACAAAAGCACCGTTGTGGTGCTAATGTTTGATTATTTTTGAGACATTATCAATTTCGGTTGACAGTATGAAAAACACAGGAATCAAAAGATTCTGATTCCTGTGTTTAATAATAATGCATAAGTTGCAATAAAATTCAATACAAAGCTAACGATTCCTGTAATCAAGCATGCCTTTGCTTTATTAGGAGTCGTTCTTCTTTTCATGAAGAAGAAGATAACACCCATAAAAGGGAATAGGAATGAAATGATACATAATCCAACAGAGGCACGATCTTCTTCATAATAAGGACTAGTATAGCCATTACTAGAAGCATAGTCTTCCATATTTGTGTAGTCTGTTCTATTTTCTAATCTCACAGGTTCTCCACAATTAGGACAGAACTTTGTACCTGCCTCTAATTCTTTACCACATCGTGTACAATACATTTATTCACCACTTAATTTTTCATCAATAGCTTTTGCTGCTTTTTTACCAGCACCCATAGCAAGAATTACAGTAGCAGCACCAGTTACAACGTCACCACCAGCCCATACGCCTTCTTTAGATGTATGGTTAGTTTCTTCTTCAACGATGATACCACCCCACTTCTGGCAATCAAGACCAGGAGTAGTCTGTCTAATTAATGGGTTTGGAGACTGACCGATTGCGATAACAACTGTTCCACAATCAATAGTGAAGTTAGTACCTTCTTTTACAACTGGTCTTCTTCTACCAGATGCATCTGGTTCTCCTAATTCCATTTCTACACATTCAAGAGCTTTAACTGAACCATTATCACCATGAACAGCAACTGGATTAGTTAATAACTTGAAGATAATACCTTCTTCCTTAGCATGATGTACTTCTTCAGCACGTGCAGGAATTTCAGCATCACTACGACGATATACGATATATACGTTCTTAGCACCAAGTCTCTTAGCAGTTCTTGCAGCATCCATAGCTACGTTACCAGCACCTACAACACATACTGTATCAGCTACTTTTACTGGAGTAGGATGTTTAGGGAATTCATAACCCTTCATTAAGTTAACGCGAGTTAAGAATTCGTTTGCAGCATAAACACCATCAAGGTTTTCACCTGGAATACCCTGGAAACGAGGTAAACCAGCACCAGCACCTACGAATACAGCATCATAACCACTTTCCTGTAATTCATCAATTGTGATAGAACGACCAACTACAACGTTTGTTTCAAACTTAACACCTAAGTCTGCAACACCATCAATTTCAGCCTGTACTAAATCTTTTGGTAAACGGAATTCTGGGATACCATAAGATAATACACCACCCGTTTTATGTAATGCTTCAAATACTGTTACATCATAACCACGTTTAGCAAGTTCACCGGCACAAGAAATACCTGAAGGTCCTGAACCTACAATAGCCACTTTCTTACCGTTCTTTTCAATCTTAGTTTCAGTTGGTTTACCATGATCTCTATGGTAATCAGCAACGAATCTTTCAAGTCTACCAATGGCAACTGATTCACCCTTGATACCTCTAATACATTTACCTTCACACTGGTTTTCCTGTGGACATACACGACCACAGATTGCAGGCAAAGCATTTTCTGTAGTGATGATTTCATAAGCTTTTTCAAAATCACCATTCACTACTTCCTGAATAAAATGAGGGATAGGTACATTTACTGGACATCCATCCACACAACGAGGCTTTTTACAGTTTAGGCAACGAGCTGCTTCTTCCTGAGCCATTTCTTTAGTATATCCTAAAGCAACTTCTTTAAAGTTAGTTGCACGAATTTCAGGTTCCTGAGAAGGCATTTCTACCTTTACATTTGACATATTAGGCATATTATTTAACCCCCTTCATTAAGTTACACATACGGTCTGCATTGCTGTCAACAAGATGTTCTTCTTCCTTGAACATTCTCTGTCTTGCCATTAATTCATCAAAGTCAACATTTAAACCATCAAAGTCTGGTCCATCAACACAGGCAAACTTGATCTTACCATCAACAGTAACACGGCAGCATCCGCACATACCAGTACCATCAATCATGATTGGGTTAAGTGAAACCATTGTCTTAATATCTCTAGGCTTAGTTACTCCAACAACTGCCTTCATCATTACAACTGGTCCAATTGCAATAACTTCATCATACTTTTCACCCTTATCAAGTAAATCAGTTAATACATCAGTAACAAAACCTTTTGTACCTACAGAGCCATCATTCGTTGCGATATATACATTATCACAGAATTCTTTAAAACGATCTGCCCATAATACATACTGTTCTTCACGTCCACCGATGATTACATCAACCTTAGTACCAAGTTCTGCTAGTTTTCTTAACTGTGGGAATAATGGTGCACTACCCACACCACCAGCTACACCGATTACGTGATCCTTCTTTTCAAGATGAGTAGGGACACCAAGAGGACCTACGAAGTCAGTGATATAATCTCCTTCTTCTAACTTAGCAAGCTGTTTAGTAGAGTAACCTACAATCTGATAAATTATTGTGATTGTTTCCTTTTCTCTATCATAATCAGCAATTGTAAGAGGGATTCTTTCTCCATCTTCTCCTACACGTAAAATAATAAACTGACCTGGTTCGCATTTTCTTGCAACCATTGGCGCATGTACTTCCATTAACTGTACAACGTCATTAAGTACTTCTTTTTTTACAATCTTATACATATTCTCAATCCTTTCTGAATCTTATTTAATATTATCACATATTAGGTTTCTATTCAATGTCGCTTCATAGTAAATTAATGCGCTACCATGTGGTATTTTCAAGAATTGAGAGATTGTTGACAGATATAATTATTTATGGTTTAGTTGTATGAAACAAGGAGAATATTTATGAGTAGAAGAGTTATATTTTTTGATATTGATGGTACTTTATCTACAGAAACAGACTTTACTGTTCCTGAAAGTACAAAGAAAGCAATCAAACTAGCTCAGGATAATGGACATATCCTGATGGTAAATACAGGACGTACTATTTGTATTATAGAAGATGTAATTAAAGAATTAGGATTAGATGGTTATATCTGTGGTTGTGGGACTAATATCTACTATCATGGTAAAGAAATCTATCATGCTAAACTTCCTTCAGAATTAAAGAAAGGAATTGTGAATAAAGCTATTGAATTAGATATTGATGCCGTATTAGAAGGTCCTGAATCTATTTATTTCCCTGAAACAATTAAGACAAAGACAGTTCAGGAAATCAAAGAACATTATAAAGATATTAAAGTAAATGTTCCTGTATATCATAAAGATGATGAACCTAATTTTGATAAGTTCACTGCATGGTATACACCAGAAGATGATATTGAATCATTTAAGGATGCATTTAAAGATGATTTAGAATATATCCAGCGTGCTGAAGACTTCATTGAAGTAGTTCCAAAAGATTGTTCTAAAGCAACAGGTATTCAAACATTTATTGATCTCATTGGTGCTTCTATTGATGATTGTATTTCTATTGGAGATTCTACAAATGATCTACCAATGTTGACTTATACTAAGGAATCAGTAGCTATGGGCAATTCTAATCCTGTTCTATTTGATTATGTAACGTATATTACAACTGATATTGAAAATGATGGTATCTACAATGCCTTAAAACACTTTAACGTCATCTAATCAAAAAGCAGCCCTTCTAGGCTGCTTTTTGAAATGATACGATTTTTTCTCCATGGAATGAGACTTGTCCCTTTTGTCCTTCTAGATATTCATGAGGTTTTGTTACTTTGAGTACAATTTCTTTACCAAGTTCTGATTCAAATATGATCTTATCTTCAAGGACTTCTTTTACAATCACATCTTCAGTGATGTAGTATCTTGTTAGGAACAAATATAAGAACAACAATAGTAGAAAAATAAAAAGCACAAGATTCACCTCTTTCTTATACAATTATTGTAACAGAAAAGATGTGTAATACTTGTGATTTTTTGACTTTAAAATAATTTTTTTATGAATGGGATTTTCAATACAATATATAGAATCAGTACGCCGCTCATATTCAGAATGATATCATCTATATCTGCTGATCCAACCTTCCAAATATATTGAATGACTTCTACTCCTACAATCATAAATAAGAAAAAGAAGAAATAAGGTTGAAATGAACGCATTGGTTTAAATAAGACATATACAAAATACCCAAAAGGCATAAACAACATGACATTCCCAATCATATTCAGAATGATATTCTTAATAGGTAATGTATGTCTTGTATAAGCTGTGTAATAAAGAAATATTGTCTTTAATGGGCTGATATTCACACTACTTATAACTTTAACATGTCTTAATGCTGGATTAAGGAACAATTGATAAGTAAGATTTATAAGGTAGATGATGAATGCGATACTATGAAGTATATAAAACATTCTTCTTTTATTTTTTACTACATTTCTTGCACCATAAGCGTAACCCACCAAACCAATCATCTGAATAATAACAAGTACAAATGTCTGTGTAATAGAAAACTTGATTGTATAAGAAATGATATCTATTAATTGAATAATGAAAGCGACAGCTGCAATGAGCAAGAATATATAACGTTTATGTTTCATGACAGTGTCCTCCGACATGTCATTTTAATTTGTTCACTTGTGAGTGTCAATAAACAATACTATTTAACATAATTTAACACAAAAAAAGAGGAAAGCCGTAAGGATTTCCTCTTAGTGGTTTTAAGAATTATTTCTTAGCGAATGGAGATTCGTAATCGTAGATTGTTTCTAGGATAGCTTCCATATCTTTAACCATAGGCATTCTTGGGTTAGCAGGAGTACACTGGTCTTCGTATGCGTTCATAGCGATTCTATGTACTGATTCTTCCCAATCAGCTTTGCTGATGTTCTGTGACTTAACGTTTACAGCACCACCAACTTTTACCCATAACTTTTCAACAGCCTGTGCGAACATTTCAACACCTTCTGCATCAGTCTTTGGATGTAAGCCGATTAATTCTGCTAATTCTCTATATTTCTTATCTGCCTTATAGTCTTCGATCTTTGGCCAGATGTTTAACTTAGTTGGAACTGTACCATTGTATCTGATTACATGTGGTAATAACATACCGTTAGTACGTCCATGAGGAATATGCCATTCTCCACCGATCTTATGAGCTAATGAGTGGTTCATTCCTAAGAATGCGTTAGCGAATGCCATACCTGCGATTGATGCAGCGTTATGCATCTTAATTCTAGCATCAGGATCACCTTCAAGTACTGACTTTTCAAGGTTTTCGAATACTAACTTAACAGCCTGTTTAGCCCAACCATCAGTGAAGTCAGAAGCTAAGATTGAAACATATGCTTCAATAGCATGAGTTAATACGTCGATACCAGTATCAGCAGCGATTCTTGGTGGCATAGACATAGCGAATTCAGGGTCAACAATTGCGATTGTTGGAGTTAAAGCGTAGTCAGTTAATGGATATTTCTTGTTTTCCTTAGTATCAGTGATAACTGCGAATGGAGTTACTTCTGAACCTGTACCTGAAGTAGTTGGGATACATACTAACTTAGCTTTCTTACCAAGTTCTGGGAACTTAAATGCTCTCTTTCTGATATCCATGAATTTCTGCTTGATGTCGTCGAAGTTAACTTCTGGATGTTCATACATTAACCACATAACTTTAGCAGCATCCATTGAAGATCCACCACCGATAGCGATGATTGTATCAGGCTGGAAGCTCTTCATGATTTCAAGACCCTTAAGAGTCATATCTAAAGATGGATCTGGTTCAACGTCGATGAATAAGTCAACGTCTACTTTGTTACGTCTTCTTCTGATAACATCTTCGATCTTTCCTACATAACCAAGGTCATACATACCTCTGTCTGTAACGATCATTGCTTTCTTCATTTCCTTCATATCTCTAAGATATCTGATTGAATTTCTTTCGAAATAAATCTTTGGAGGAAGTTTAACCCATTGCATATTGTTGTTACGTCTCCCTATTCTCTTAATATTTAGTAAGTTAATAGCACTTACGTTGTTTGATACTGAGTTATGACCATAAGAACCACAACCAAGTGTTAATGAAGGTAAGAATGCATTGTATACTGAACCGATACCACCGAATGTAGATGGAGCGTTTTCAATAATACGGATAGCTTTGATTCTCTTACCGAATGCTTTAGAAATTTCATGATTAGTAGTATGGATTGCAGCTGAATGTCCTAAACCGTTGAATTCAACAGTCTGAGCAGCCTTTTCAATACCATCTTCAGTAGAGTTTGCTTTGATCATACCTAATACTGGAGAAAGCTTTTCTCTAGTCATTGGTTCGTTAGGACCGATTTCCTTAACTTCGCAAACTAAGATCTGAACATCATCAGGTACTTTGAAACCAGCCTGTTCAGCAATCCAAGTAGCGTTCTTACCTGGAACGATGCTGTTTAATCTAGCTTCATTTACGTTTTCACTGTATGCTGTTGCACCGAACATGAACTGTTCAAGTTTCTTCTTTTCTTCTGCATTACAGAAATGTACATGATAACGACCAAGTTCTTTCTTGAATTCATCATAGATTTCGTGATCTACAACAACAACCTGTTCAGATGCACAAATCATACCGTTATCGAATGATTTTGATAAATAAATATCGTTTGCTGCCATTTTGATTTTACAAGACTTTTCTACGTATGCAGGAACGTTACCAGCACCTACACCTAAAGCAGGTTTACCACAAGAGTAAGCAGCCTTAACCATTGCGTTACCACCAGTAGCTAAGATAGTAGCAACACCTGGATGATTCATTAATGCACTAGTTGCATACATAGTTTTCATTGGTAACCACTGGATTACGTTCTTAGGAGCACCAGCTTTTACTGCAGCATCTAACATTACCTTAGCAGCCATAACTGAACAGTCATGAGCACCTGGGTGGAATGAGAAGATGATTGGGTTTCTAGTCTTCATAGCGATTAAAGACTTAAAGATAACTGTAGAAGTTGGGTTTGTTACTGGAACGATACCACAAACAACACCAACTGGTTCAGCAATTTCAGTGATACCAGTAAGTGGATCTTCACTAATAATACCTACAGTCTTTGTATGACGCATGTTGTTAGTAACATATTCACAAGCGAATAAGTTCTTAACAGCTTTGTCTTCAAATACACCACGGCCAGTTTCTTTTACTGCAGCTTCTGCAAGAACACCGTGCTTATCAAGACCAGCAACTGACATCTTTGCTACGATGTAGTCAACAGTTTCCTGGTCAAAACCTTCGAATTCGTCTAATGCTGTTAATGCGTTATTAACTAACTCATCAATGCAAGCATCAGTCTTTTCTTCTGTCCATTCTTCAACTTTCTTTTCGACTTTCTTATCAGCCATTTTTATATCCTCCATTGACCAAAATATTTCTTTTTCATATTTTGTAAGTTCACTATACATGACTTCTTGTGAAAAAACAAGCATACTTTTGTGAAAATTTACACAATTTGTAGAATGCATTTACTGAAAACGTTTGCAGTTTAGGGATATCCGATTAGGTATTTTTCTGCGTAGTTTTTATCAAAAATTTAAATTATAATCATTTTTTATAGTGATAGATTACTCTCAAAATTGTGAACGTTTACTTTTAAAGTCTTTCACTAAATATTTCCACTGTCTTTAGTATATCTCTTGCAACATTCATCTTATCCTTAAATAAAGCACTCATACTACCAACTGACTTGAAAGGATCCTGCAATAAGACCTTCCTATCTTCAATGAAACCATTCTTCACAATATAATCTACAATCAATTCTACAAAGTGAATCTGTCTAGAATTCAAGCTCTGATCATCTAAGAAACGTGAGAACTCAGCCATAGCAGCTTCTCTATCTAGTCCTACAATCTTTCTAATTAATCTTGTGATAGGTGTATCACCAAAGTGTATTCGATAATCGTCTTTACTACCTAAGTCTATCCATAATAAGTTTTCTAGATGTTTCATTTCATCTGGAGTGATCACTTGATTATGTCTGAGCTTATAGATAGCTTCATCATCCTGATGCTCTTTTAAATAATGCTGGACTTTTTCTTTATAGTTCTCTAGTCCTTCATCATTATAGAAAGCATCATTCACCTTTGTTTCAATGATTTCATCAGTAAAGTGTGTATCTATAGGCTTTACCGGATCATCTTTTGTTAAGTACTTAATAAGTCCTCTAATCTTCTCACGTAATACTTCCAAATCAAAGTAATTGGCAGTTTTCCAATAATCAGGATCTTTTGCACATTTCAAATATTCAGCATTTCTTGCAATATCAGGAGTTGCTTGTTTTTTATAAAGTTCATTTGCGATGGCAATGACATTGTTGATAACTGAAGTAGCATTATAATGATTTAAATAAGCCATCTCAATCATATACATCTGTCTGTCAAAGAATTTAGCTTGTGTATCTTCGTCATGAATCACAACAAGTGAAGATAATTCATCCTTGATATAGTGTGTATCCATTTCATTGAGATTTCTCCAGTTATCTGGATTTTTATATTGGTGTACATACTTCAAACGCAATTTTACATTAAAACTATCTTCATCGAGTGCTTGAATATAACCTGACATTTCTTTGATCTGTTTGTTGATTTCATCAACATAATCCTGGTCTGTTGCATTCTGTTCAAGTGCATAAAGAATATCAACACGCAACTTATAAATACGTTGAGAAAGTGATTCTACAATACCAGATTTTTCAGCATTCTTGTTTACTCTGAAATATTCCATATTTCCTAGGTAATCAAATATTAAGAATTCTTTCTTGTCGTCTCCTGGACCAAACAAATCTTTTCTAAGTCTTGTACCTCGTCCAATCATCTGCCAGAACTTCGATTTACTTCTTACCTTCTTAAAAAACACAAGATTAACGATATCTGGTACATCTATACCTGTATCTAGCATATCTACACTAATAGCTATTTGAGGATAACTGTCTGTTTTACTGAATCGATCTATCGCATTTTGTACATATTTTGTATTGAATGTAACAACTTCAGCGAGCTTCCCTTTATATTCAGGATAGAGTACATCAAATCTTTCCTTGATCTTATGTGCGTGATCTTGATTAGCAGCGAATATAATAGTTTTACCTATCTTATCTCCTCCTTCGATTTTAATACCATGTTCCATTAATTCTCTGATTACAGTATCAATTGTATCTAAATTAAAGATAAATTTGTTTAGTAGAGATGATTCGATTGTATCAACATCAGGGAAAAGTGTATCAAATTCTTCCTTCTCCTCTTCCGATAAATCATCATAGCAAATACCTTCTTCTAAGAACTTTAGTTTTGTTTCATAAGAATGGTAACTGACTAAATATTTATCTTTTACAGCTTTTTCATATTCATAAGCATATGTAGGAACACCTGTCTCTAAGTCAAATATAGAATATGTATTCATACTTATACTGTCTTTAGGTGTTGCAGTCAAACCTATGAGTAAGGCATCAAAGTAATCAAATATATCTTTATACCTGTTATATATACTACGATGACTTTCATCAAGAATAATGAGATCAAAGTGTCCTGGTGTAAATAAACGATTTCCATCTTTTCTTCTTGTTTCATCAATCGCATTCATCATTGTAGGATATGTACTAAAGATCATCCTTGATACTTCTGGATCATCTTTATTTTCACAAAGGTTACATGTAGTCAAAGATGGCAAAAGGTTTACAAAGCTTTTCTTTGCCTGTCTGACTAATGCAGTACGATCAGCAAGGAATAAAATGTTCTTTGCCCAATCTGCTTTAGTGAGTACATCTACTAAACTTATCGCAACACGTGTTTTACCACTCCCTGTTGCCATAACAAGTAATGCTTTACGACTTCCCTTTTCAAAGTCTTCACATGTTCTTACAATAGCTTCTTTCTGGTAATAACGGTTTGTGATGGCATCTTGTATAACAGGTTTAGAAATACTTCTACGAGTATCTCTTCTATCAATAAGTAACTGTATCTCATCCTGAGAGAAGATAGAAGAAATCCTTCTATCCGGATACATCATGTCATCCCAAAGAAATGTTTCATAACCATTTGTATAGAATATAACAGGTCTTAATCCATATTCCTTTTCAATGCAATCTGCATAAAGCTTAGCCTGATTACGTCCAATACGAGGATTTGCACTTGTTTTTTTAGCTTCTATAACAGCAATAATCTTTCCAGTTCTACCACGTAATATATAATCTACATAACCATCTTGAGACTCTGTTGGCATATGATGTACAGGGAATTCTACTTGTACATTTGTATCAAAGTCCCATCCAGCTTCTTTAAGTTGCAGATCAATAACAAGTTTTCTTGTCTGCCATTCAAGAGCATTATTAACATCAATATACTCAACAGCTTTCTCTTCTTTTCTCTTAGCAGCGCCTTGTTTTCTTAATTCCACATTTTCAGCAATAACTCTAGCAAGTTCTTCTTTTTGTTTTGCTTCTTTTTCTTTTTGTTTAGTAAGAATCTCTCTGATCTGTTCTTTAAGATCCTTATTCACAAACATATGTGTTTGATCAGGTAACTTAGCAGGATCAAATTTAGGTAACTGTTCCTGGTAATTTATTCCATATGAATAATTAATCCAGCTAATAAGTCTATAGAGATTATTCAAAGCAAGTACTGCTTCTTCTCTATTCACCTTAGCATTTGTATGCGTTGCATAGTTACCCAATTTAACTATATATTTAATACCTTCATAAACATCATTAGGAACAATTTGTTTAAATGTGTATTCATTAACTAACGCACTTAGATTATCTCTATATGGCATCTGTAAGTCTATATCGTTCTTATACATGTAATGAACTGCTTGTTCTAATGCACGTCTTGTAAGCATTGCACAGGATGAAGGTGATACCATAAGTCCTTTTTCTGCTTCTATACATATTTCAGCAAAATCCTGAAACTCTTTTTTTTTCTTTAAAAATGTAAAGTTCAATAGTACCATCTCCTTTATGTTTCTATTATATCCTAAAAAAGAACTTTATTGGGAATAATTGTGGTTACATTATCTATTTAACTTAGAGAATGGTATACTTTAGCTATATTCTATGGAGGTGATTTTATGGATTCAAATCAACATAATGAATTATTGGAATTACTTGAGAAGTCTGAGGAGGATGTTAGAAATGGCAGAGTAGCACCTATAGAGGATACTTTTAAAGAATTGAGAGATATGTTAGGTAGTGGTGATTAGCAGCTAAGGCTGCTTTTTTATTATAAAAATCAAATAACCCCATTATAACAACCTTTCACACGTTAATTCTATAAAATTACTTATTCATTTCTCATAATACGTAACCAACTACTATTAAATCACTCTAATTAAACATCTATTACATCAAACTCATCAAATGATTTTCTTGAACTTGGATTACATAACGCTGTGTCCTGTAATGACTTTTTCAAATTATCACAGCAAGGTTTAAATGATAAATAAGTTATTCCTCCACCAACAACACCACCAACTACAGGAATTGCTTTTCTAAAGAAACCAGCAAAAACCTGTTTAGTCATACACACACTAAACCATCTTGAGATTTTCTTTACAATAGGATAGAAAGTACCTTTTGTTAGTGCTTTTTGTAATAGTTTTTTCTCTACTCCTTTTCCTAACGCATTAGAAAGTATCTTAATACTTGCAACTGAGCCCTCTACTCCATACATTACACCCAAACATAAAGTAATAAGATTCATAGTCTCGTCATCAATATTCACACCATTTTCAACATTTATTTCAGGAAAACCATACAGATATAACAATTTCTGTATAGCTCTTAGCATATACCCATAATATTGAGCAATATCTGTTGGCAATGTAGCAACCATAGCAACTCCACCAGGAGCACCCAATGCTAAGGAAATACCACTTACACAATTTCTTTCATATTGGATTACTTGATCTGCTATATTATCAATTTCTTCAACTGTTATACCTGCATGTGCTGGATTGAACTTTACTGCGTCTTGAATAACATCATTTGCATAGTTTTTCATAAATTGCTTTCTCAAAAATTCTTCTCGATCAATATGCACACCCGGTATTCTTAGTCCAAGAACAATTATATCTTCAGTATCCACTCTTCCATCTTTATTAATATCTAAAGCATCAAATACTTTATCCTTAGAATCAAAAACAATATCTTTGCCTTTTGAAACAGCCTTTTTAACTTCATTTCCTGTATTTTCAATAACATTCTTCATTTCAAATTTATTCATTGTAAATACCCCCATAAATAATATTCATATAATAATTTTAGCACGTTATGTTTATGAATTGAGATTTTATTGATACATTGACATATAATCACAACTAATATAATAAAAGCCATGAATCGTTCAATAGTAACTTAATTTGTTTTATTGCTAATAGTTCACGTAACCTTGATTTATCGATTTCTTGTACGAATGATGCGAACTGGTTCTGGAGTTCTAGAGGGGGAACCACTCCTTTTAACGATTTTATTTTACCTTGAAATAGGTTAGCTTGTGACGAAGCTGTTTTTGATTTATTTATCTGATTCTGCAAATAATCAGAAGTAATCATATATTCTGCAAAAACAGGATTTATATTTGATTTAAATCTCAGCAAAGCAATACTTCTAACCATTTGAAATTTGATATTCTTTGGAACAATACAACATCTACCTATAGATCCAGAACAAGAAATCAGCACATCACCCTCTTTAGGAATTATCCTACGAGAAATTCTATCAAATTCATCACAATCTATAAAATCTACATCTTCTAATGACAATTGATGATTCAAAACATTACGAGCAGATAACAAATAAATACCCTGTGTTGTACGTTTTGGAGTAGCATGTTCACCATCAGTTATCAATTCCGTTAATTCATCTAACTTATAATATTTCCAACCTTTATCATTAATTCTAAGATCCCCAAACATCTCCACAAATCGGGCTCTAACTGCTTCATCCAACAAAGTTAATTTCTTATTATAGTCCTCTATCAGAAGTTCACACTTTTCTAATACTTTAACAACTTCTTCTTGTCGAACTTCGTCTTTTTCATACTCAATTATAAAATTACCCAAATCAGATTTTTTTATATTAGGCATACAAGCTCCAGATCTAATCCTAAACAGTCTTTCTTGTTGACTTTTTAATGCATAATATAAATATTTGCTGTTTTTAGGACCATCATACAAGTAATAACAATGAGCTCCACACCAAAATGCATCGTTCATATAATTCACATATCCAGAAGAATTTCCACCTTCAGATATTGTTACTGTGTTTTCAGCAACATTAAACTCATTCCATTTACCAGAAGGATTTATTCCACCATTTAAATATGAATATGCACCATCATCGATTAGATTTTTCCCATTGATTTGAGTTCCTTTTGAGAATTTGGTAATATCTTTTAACTTAACTCTCATTCACCCCACAAATGCAGATTTGCATTTAACCATAAAATCAGGATTTATAGAGACCTTCCCCTCTCAATTATTTACACTATCAAGCCACAAACTTTCTATGTGATTCCTTTACATTATTCTGATTAACCATAGCATAATGCATAGTAGTATCTATTTGTGAATGACCTAATAAACTCTGTACCTGTTCAATAGGCATTCCCTTATCTATAGCTCTAGTAGCTACTGTTCTTCTAAACTTATGTGGATGTACTCTATGAATACCTAAACGTCTACCTAAATTCCTTAATCTTATCTCTACACCACTAATCTGTAACCTATTAAAAGGTTTATCTAAAGAGACGAATAATGCTGGATTATCGTCTGTTCGGCTCTTTAGATAATTCTTTAAGTGTATTTTTGTTCTTGCATCAAAGTATACAGGTCTTTCTTTATTCCCCTTACCAAACACAACACATTCTCTATTCTCAAAATCTATATCTTCTATATTGATATTCACTAGTTCCCCTACTCTCATACCTGTAGAAGCCAACAAATCAATAATAGCCAAGTCTCTTAAATTATCACAACTATCTCTTAAACACTCTAAAGACTCATCAGATAAAGTTTCTTTAATCACCTTATCTGTTTTTATCTTGTGAATCCTCTTCATAGGACTCTTAAGAATATAGTTTTCTTCTTCTAGCCAAGAGAAGAAACTACTTAGGTTTCTTCTTATATTATCAATACTTACCTTAGAACAATTGTTTATCTTCTGATAATCAGTAAGATATGTTCTTAAATGATCTGTAGTCATATGTGTAAAATGTATATCTGTTCTATTCTCCAACATCACTAAAGTAGACTTATAGTATTGAGTTGTTCTTTTTGAACATCCTTCTATCTCTTTGGATGCAATAAACTTGTCTATGAGTTCCATATTAGAATATTCAAAAATATCCTGAATACTATCTTCTTGCATAATAAAAGTTACGTTATCCAGACAAGACTTTAATGTTCTATGTAACATTTCCATCTGTGCATTGTCTAGATAACGTAACAATTTCTGTTCAATTTCTTTAATAATAGTTTCTTTCATGTTGATAACCTCCGTTACCAACATCATCTACACCCTATTAAACAAATTTATTCAATTATATTAACCAAAATACTCTTGCATTAAGCTATCAAATAGTTCTTGTGATGCTTCTAATGACTTCTGTATTCGAGACCTTGATTTATCGATTTCTTGTACGAATGATGCGAACTGGTTTTGGAGTTCTAGAGGGGGAATCATTAGAATTATTTTATTCATGGTAGAAATAGGTAATTGTGGTTGCGCTGAACCACTAGCAATTTTTTCTTTTATATCACTTAATTTCATTTTAAACAATTCTATAAAATAAATTTCATTGAGTATACTTCTATTCATTCTTAATATAACCATTCCAGAATTAATTCTAATATTTTCATACGGAACATTTTTTGAATAATATGCTAAATTACCTACAGTTCCTCGAGTTGTAAGAACTACATCTCCTCTCGATAATTTTCCATTTCGTAAAGCATCATCTTTCTCTCTTGTAATAAAGTTACAATTCTCAAAATCAAATCCTTTTTGAGTTACATTTTTTGCATTTAAAAACAAGCAATAACCATCATCGAGAATTTCCTCTGATTTAGGATAGTTCTTTCCTCTATCACCATCAATAATATCACATATATCTGTCATTGGCTGAACTGGAAATTGACAAGAATTAATAACCGGATCCCCAAACATCTCCACAAATCGGGCTTTGACTAGTTCATCTAATAAGTCTAATTGTTTTTGATACTTCTCAATTATTCCCTTCAAACTAGTAAGTCTATATGCAACTTCCTTTTGATAATCTAAATCAGGATACGGAATAACAACATTATCAAAATCTTTCTTCGTAATGTGTTTCATTGTAGCTCCATGTGTCTTTAAAGACATCTTGTCTAAATTATATTCAACAGCATACATGAAATAGAATTTGTCAATTTCAACTTTATCAAAAACAACCTTAAAGATATGTTGATTTAATAATGCTTTACCATGATTCCAAAGATAAACACCTAAACTAGCAGACCAAGAAATCAATACATCTCCATCATTTAACTCTACTTTTTTAGGATAATCTCCGTTGTAATATCCCAAATCATATGCATTACCAGTGAGATCTTGTATTCTGATTATAGGCAATCCTTCACTACCTCTCTGTTCTGGCTTAAATGCATAACCATTTATATAAGTAGCGATATCTCCAAGTTTTTTATACTCCACACTTACCATACAAATGCAGATTTATCACCCACATTTAACTCCTTTCTAGTCCTTCAATAAAGACTTTAATTCCTCAATACTCTCTTCTATCTCTTTATTAAGTGCTTCAATATCACCTAATATCTCATGAGTAGGACGATACTCAACCTTCTCATAAACAATCTCTTTATACTTATTAATAGAAAGATCATAATCATTCTCTGCAATCTCTTCCTTAGGTACAAAGAAACTCTGTTCAGTTCTCTTTCTATCCTTTTCTTCATCTAAATGTTCATATCTATGAATAATATCAGGAATATCATTCTCTTCTACTGCTGAACGTTTATCATCTAATGAATAACCATCAGCTTTCATATCATAAAACCAAACATTATCAGTACCACCTGTAGTTGTCTTAGTAAATACTAATATAGCTGTAGATACACCTGCATATGGTTTAAATACACCACTAGGCATAGAAATAACTGCATGTAACTGGTTATTCTCTACTAGTTCTTTTCTAATACTCTTATGCGCTTTACTAGAACCAAATAATACACCATCAGGTACGATACATGCACATCTACCACCAACCTGTAATGAACGTAAGAATAACGCAATAAAGAGTAATTCTGTCTTCTTAGTCTTACATACAGATAATAAGTTTTCTGCGACTACCTCATAGTCTAATGACCCCTTGAATGGTGGATTTGCAAGGATTAAAGAGTACTTATTTTCATCAATATTCTGCTGTGAAAGACTATCTCTATATTCTATTTGCGGATTATCTACATTATGAGAAATAAGGTTCATCGCCCCAATTCTGAGCATTGTAGAATCCATATCAAAACCATTAAACATCTTATTATTAAAATGTTCATTTCGTTTTTCATCTAAGAATAGTTCTTGATGTTTTTCTCTTAAGTATTCTTCAGCGCCAATAAGGAACCCTGCAGTACCCATAGCTGGATCACATATTGTATCTGTAGGTACAGGTTTTACAAGATTCACCATCATATTAATGATATGTCTAGGTGTTCTAAACTGTCCATTTGTACCAGAAGTTGCAAGTTTATTTAATAAGTATTCATATAAATCACCTTTTACATCTGCTTCTTCTGTATTTAATCCTTCTATTGCTGTAACTACTTTCTGTAGTAGATTTGGTGTAGGAATCTTAAAAATGGCATCTCTCATAAATCTTGCATATGAAGATTCACCATCACCTTTTAAATTCTTAATGAATGGGAATAATTCATCATTCATGATTTGATACATCTTATCAGCACTACCAATATCTTTAAAATGATGCCATCTTAAATATGGTTTATCTTTAGGGAATAAACCTTCATAATCCATTCCAAATAATTCAGCATCTGCTTCATTCTTTGTTTCTACTTCATCTAATTGTTTCATATACATAAGATAAGTGAATTGTTCAATGACATCCAGGGGGTTAGTAATACCTCCTGTCCAGAACGACTCCCATATCTTATCAACTTTATTCTTTAATTCTCCTGTTAACATAATTTTCTCCTTATCATTCGCTATTATAACATAAAAAAATCCTCATCATTCTAATCAATTCAATAATGAGGATCACTTTTGTTATGCAGCCAATTCAAATATATGTTTTTGTGCTAAAAGATACTTCTGTAAATTCAAAAGAATGTTATCAGAAGAACTTAATTCGTCATCAGCTAGGTCAACTGAATTATCTTTAGCAAGTTTGATAGTATACTCATAAATACGATTGACAAGTACACTTAATTCTTCTGTCGTCAATTCAATCTTAATCTTTTCATAATTATTATTCTGCTTGAGTTCTTCTAAAGAATCCATCAAACAATTGATAGACTCCATACTCAATTTGCCGGAACGAACATCATCAATATAATCTCGTAATGCTGCATGATAGTTCTGTACCACTTCAGGTTGTCTACTTTTTATTTTATGATACACTACACCACCGACTGTAATAGTCCCTGTAACTAAAGCCCCAATAATAAGTTCTTTTTTCCTATTCTTTGCAACTTGCATAATTTTACTTCCAACCTTTTGGATTTGATCAGCTTGCTCCATTTTGACAGGTTCAAGATGTTTCACAATTCGACCTTTATTTGGTCCAATTGCAACTCTCACAACACCACCAATTCTACGATATTCTCCAGTTGCTAATTTTGTCATGATATCCATCAGAATATCAAATGATTCTGTTACTACTGCCATTTTGAGGGGTTCTTATTTTTCTAAAGAATCCATTGCTAGAGAAACTTCATTTAAAATTGTTTTAATTAGATTTTTCTCATATTGACTAAGTGTTGGATTACTAATCATATCAATTCCGATAACACCATATATTTTATTATTTCGGCGAACGGATAAATATAATGCATTTGCTTCCTGCAATGTACTAGTAGTTGGACCAGCATTCTTATTATTTACATAAACCCATTTGGCTACTGTTTTTTCTTTTTCTGTCAAAAATATATTAACATTATCAAAATCAGCATTCGAATTGTAGATATATGGTTTATCTAACATTTTTCTATTTACAGGATAAAAAATAATAATTCGCTTTAACCATTTATTTAATTGGATACATGTTTCTTTCATGACATCATTATAGGTTTTTGCTTGTTGTAATTTTTGGCTTGTTTCTAATAAAACTTCCATACTATAGGCACGTAAAGATGCACTGTTTTTTTCTTTCTTTAATTTAAAATTTAAACCATTAATAATAACAGAAACTACTATCATCACAATTAATACCACAACATACTCTGATGAGATTATTTCTAAAGAATACTTTGGATTAATGAACAAATAATTTATTAAACATACATTTATGAATGGTATCACAAAGCTATAAATAGGAAGTAACGTCAAACTACCTATAATACATGATGACAATACATATAATAATAGAATCGTAGTCATACCAAATCCCATTATTTGTGCTAAATATGCCAAGAGGGTTATAACCAATAATGTAACCATTGAAATGCAAGTATCTCTAGTTGAAAATCTAAAACTACTTTTGTATTGGTACTTGTTGAAATTTTGTCTACTAGAATTATTATCTGGAATAATATATATATCTAAATTTGGAGATAGTTTAGTTAGTTTGTCAACAATAGTCGGCTTATATAAAATTGATTTTTTTTGGTAAGAACGTCCTAAAACTAATTTAGAGACGCCTGCTGTTTTAGCATATTGGCTGATTTGATAAGCTATATCATCACCATAAGTAGATACAATATTCGCTTGTAATTCTTTAGCAAGCGAGATGTTTTTTTTGAGTTGTTCAAGAGCTTTATAGTCTAATTCTTTAGAATCAACATATAAAGCTGTAAATTCGCCATGAAAGGCTTGAGCCATTTTAGAAGCAGTTCGGATTACTTTTTGATTCGTTGGTGATGTTCCTAAACAAACAAGTATATTTTCTTTAAGAAATTGTCTATTTTCATCTTTTGCATACAAATTGATACGATCAGCACATTTCCTCATTGCGATTTCTCGTAATGCGATTAGATTATCTTTAATAAAAAAATTTTCTAATGCTCTTCTTGCCTGTATCTTATTGTAAATTTTTCCTTGTTTTAATCTATCTATTAAATCATTTATATCAACATCTATTAACTTAACATCATCTGCATCATTAAATATATAATCAGGAATTCTCTCGTTTACCTTTACTTTTGTAATACTTTCTACAACATCATGTAAGCTTTCTATATGTTGTACATTTACAGTTGTGTAAACATCTATACCTGCTCTTAATAATTCTTCAATATCACTATACCTTTTTTTATGTCTAGAAGTAGGCGCATTTGTATGAGCTAATTCATCAACTAGTATGAGTTGAGGATGTCTTTCTAATGCTTGATCTAGATCAAATTCAAAGAAATGATGTCCTTTATAAATTACCTCTTTAGTCGGTATTTTTTCTAATCCATATGTTAGATTCTGTGTATCAGGTCTATCATGATTTTCTATATATCCAATAACCACATCTACACCTTCAACAGATTTTTGCTGGGCTGTATTTAACATTGAAAATGTTTTTCCTACCCCTGCACAATATCCAAAAAAGATTGTTAATTTACCTTTTCTCACCTCTTCCAATACCAACACCTCCTCATATCATCTGACAATTATATCCTTATTAATTGTGATCTTTGTAGCAGGTAAACTAAATGTAAATATAGCCCCTGTTGGATGATTGTCTTTAACAGATATAACACCTCCATGTGCTTCAACAATTGATTTACATAAAGCTAAACCTAACCCCATGCTCTTCTTACTATCAACAATAGAATGATTTACAGTGTAAAATTTTTCAAATATTTTATCTTTATCTTTATCTTCTATACCACTTCCATTGTCACAGACTTCTATATATACATAGTCTTCTATTTGATAAGCATTTATTGAAATTGTTGAATCATTTTCTGTATATTTGATCGCATTATTAATTAAATTTATTAAAACCTGTACAATTAATCTTGCATCCATATCTGCCATTAAAAAATCATCAGAAATATTTACTTTAATTTTACGATTATCTTTGATTCTACTAACATGACTTAATGATTCATCAATTACATCTTCTATAACTTCTGGTTCTATTCTTAATTTCACGCTACCATCTTCTATACTAGTCATTGATAATAGATTTTCTACTAAATTGATCAACCACAAAGAATCGTCATATATATTTTTGTATAAAGCATTTTTTTGTCATTCTTCAAATTACTATTATCATTTAACAACACATCAGCATTACCATATATCGAAGTCAACGGTGTTCTGAGATCATGAGATATAGACCTAAGTAAATCAGATCTAAATTGCTCTTTTTTTACTTTTATAATAGCCTCATTCTTTTCTTCATTACTTTTTATATTGTCCAAGCATATAGCCATTTCACTTAATATAGCCAATAAAATACGTTTATCAAATGATCCTAAAACATCGTTACCTAAATAAATACCTATAACTCCATATATTTTATCATCCGTTAATACAGCATAATAGATACTCTTTGATCCTGATAAATAACGAGTTGTCGCTCCTGCATGCTTTCCATTTATTGCCACCCATTTTGCAACGCCTATCTCATTAGCATTCAAAAACTCTTTACAATAAGAATTTTCCCTTTTGGGAAACAGAATAGGATTTTGTATAGAAGACTTCTCAATTGGAAAATACGCAATATCTCTATTAAATAAATTTGATAATTGTTTGCATCCACAATTAAATATATCTTCCACAGATTGTCTTTTTTGCAAAAGCTGGTTTGTTTCTAATAAAATACGAGAAACATTAGCCATATTAGCATAACTTGTAGCTGTTAATTGAATTTTATTCATTAGTGTACTTATTAAAAAAGCAACTATAATCATGATTACAAATGTCATTAAATAAGATGAATCATAAAAAGATAAGCTTAATATAGGCAGTGTAAAATAAAAGTTAAATAAAATAACACTAGCAATCGATGAAACGACACTGCATATGATATTTGATGTAATTAAGGCAATCAATAAAACACCAATTAAGTAAATCATAATAATATTAGAATCATGAAATCCCATTTCAAAAAACACAAAGCCAACTACTGTACAGATAAACAATATAAGAATACTAGTAACAATTGATTTGAGTGTTACTTTGCTTTTATTGGTGAAGATATTCATGATTCTTTTTTCTCTTACTGGCACTATAACCAAATTAATATCATCAATATCTTCTAATAATTGTTGATATATAGGTTTTCGGAAGAAATCAAATCTCATATTCATATTTTTTCCGATAACAAGTTTATTTACTTTACATACTTTAGCAAATTTAAAGATTTCACCTGCTATATCATCAGAAGAAACAATTTCTACCTCTGCTCCTAATTGTTTGGCATAAGCAATGTTTTTATCTAATTGCTGTTGATTTGAATCATTTAATGCTCTTTTCGTATCAGATATATACAATGCATAAAAATGATCTGTTTTATTTTTTAACATAGCACTTGCAACACGAATTACATGGATATTGGATGGTGAAGGTGAAAGACATACCATGATGGAATCAATATTTTGATGACTCATTATTCTTTTCCTCGATATCAGAATTATCTATTTTTATCATTTTATACCCTACACCCACATGTGTTTGTATATACTTTTCATTTGATATTTTTTCTATCTTCTTTCTTAAAGAAGTGACATAAACTCTTAATGAAGATAAATCAGATTCAATAGAGTTCACCCATACTTTGTCTAATATATATTGATGTGTTAATACTCTTCCAATATTTTTAGCTAATAAGCACAATAGGTTATATTCAATAGGCATGAGATGAATTTCTTTATCATCTACATAGACAGATTGAGCAATATAATCTATTTTTAAATGTCCATTCACAAAACAATGATCATTATTTAATGTGTTTTCTCTGTACTGTGTTCTTCTCAAAGTTGAGCGAATACGTGCCAATAATTCTTCTACACTAAATGGTTTAGTTAAATAATCATCCGCTCCAATATCCAAAGCTGTAATTTTATCATCATCGTTACTTCTAGCACTAATTACGATAATAGGGGTAAATGAAAACGTGCGAAATTTCTTTATGATATCTATTCCATCTAAATCAGGCAAACCTAAATCAAGTAGAATAAAATCAAATTGATGTTTAGTTAGTAATGATAATGCCATAGTACCATTCGTAGCTGTTTCGTAATTATAACCGTTTGTTTCTAATGCCATTGATAGTAAATTTCGTATAGCAGACTCATCTTCAACTATTAATACATTTATCAAATTATTCACAGTGTTCATCTCCGTTTATCTAAATTTCTGTTTATTATAATACTACTTTATTATAACACTACTAAAAACAATAAGAAACTATCTTCCCTTAATTTCTCTTCTAAAGTGAAAAGTTAAATTCCACTTTAGGCAGGTTAAAGTTGCGTTTAGTCTTTCACATCTTTCCAGTTGATTTTACTCTTACAGTTGAATTTACTTTTACACCTTCAATAGTTGAATTTTCTCCTTCAGGTATATAATTACTGTGATGTCTGTTTCTCTATTTCATGAAAGGCTGATTATCATGGCTAAATGAAATAAGAATTTACATCTTACTCTTTCAGAAAGAGAAATAATTCAGAGAGGAATAGAAAATGGTTCTACCAAGACTTCTATCGCTGCAACTCTTGGAAAGGATAAATCAACTATAGGCAAAGAAATCAAGGCACATAGAAAACATTCACATATTTGCAGCTTTGATCCTGCCTGTGCCAACAAGGACAGATGCAAGCATCATCATGTATGTAAGAACTGTGCTGATTTGGTAGTTTTCAAATGCAAGCGAAGAGACAGATCTCCTGGTGCCTGCAACGGGTGTCCTAAATTCCAGCACTGCCGATTTGACAAGCTCACATATTCTGCAGATATCGCCAATAAGGAATATATGGCTGACCTCATTGAATCAAGAGAAGGAATAAACATGACATACAGTGAGCTTAAGGCTTTAGCTGATATCATTGTCCCTCTTATCAAGAATGGTCAGTCACCATATCAGATCATTACTTCTCATCCTGAACTGAATATTTCTGAAAAGACATTATACAACTACATAGAATCAGGGGTATTTAGACAGTTCGGTCTGCTTGATATCGATCTAAGAGTCAAGACAAGAAGAATATCAAAGAAAGATTCTGTCAAATACAAAAAAAGAGAAGACAGAAAGTTCCTGGTTAGGCGCACCTATAAGGATTTCGTCTCATATACTGACGATCATGACAACGTTAGTATTGTCGAGATGGATACCGTCTACAATGGGCAAAGCGGTCCGTTCATGCAGACCATTAAGTTCCTGTCTTACTCTTTCATGTTCATTATATACCATGAAGAGAAGACTGCAAAGGCTATGGTTGAAGGCGCAGACCTTCTCGAATCAATATTAGGAGAAGATTTATTCAAAAAGGAAGTGGAGGTCATCAAGACAGATAGAGGTACTGAATTCTCAGATGCAGATGGACTAGAAAAGGACAATGATGGCAGCACGAGAACTCATGTCTTTTACTGCGATGCTATGCAATCATGTCAGAAAGGAAGTCTTGAGAACAACCACAAGGAGATACGTTACATATGCCCTAAAGAAGCAGGTCTCAAGGAGCTTGGTTTTGATTCACAGGAGAAGGCTAATCTCATGGTATCCCACATCAATTCCCAGCCAAAGGAGAACCTAAAAGGAAAATCACCGCTGGAGATGATGGAGTTCCTAAGTGCAGATTTATATAAAAAATTCATAGAATTTGGAATCAAAAAAATAGAAAATGATGAGATAATTTTAAAACCATATTTACTAAAATAACATAACTAAAATCATTCGGAGAATGTATGAAACATGAGATGCAGACTGACAATAGCACATGCAGTCAAAGTGGAATTTAGTCTTACACTCGAAAAAACGAACGAAATTCCATAGCTTTACTGTGCCTTAAAATACCATGATTTATGACGCTAAAATCTCATTTCTAATGTACGAATGATTAAGTTCCATTACTAAAACAAAAAGAATATCAGAATTAATATCCGATATTCTTATGAAAATATAATTCTGAACGAGTAAATTCCACAATTTTTTTGTTCCGTTTTAAAGTGGAATTTAACTTTTCACTTTATCCCTTAATTTCTCTCATTATAGATAAATTCAATTTCAACACGTTTACCTTTTCTTCACCAAAGATACCAAGTAATTTATTTTCAGTATTATCCTTTATTAATTTTTCTAATTCAGTTTTAGAAATATGTGTATTTTTTGATACTCTATCCATTTGAACACGAGCAGCATCAACAGAAATATGTGGGTCTAATCCTGAACCAGATGCAGTTATTATATCTGCAGGAATATCTTCTTTTTTTATCGTAGGATTTTCTTGTAGAAATTTTTTAATATCTTCATTGATTCTTTTTTCTAATTTAGGATTACTTGATGCTAAGTTTTCACTTCCAGATGATGGTATAATTTGTTTATTACCTTCTTTTTGCGTAAATGTATTATAGTTTACCGCAGAAGGTCTACAATGAAATAATCGCTCATCTGTAAAATCTTGACCAACTAGTTCAGAACCTACAACCTTTCCATCCATCTTAATAAGACTTCCATTGGCTTGTTGTGGAAAGATAATCTGAGATAAACCAGTCATCATCATTGGATAAATTAATCCACAGATTATAAACATTGCAAGTGATAGTTTTAATGGTGTTTTTATTTGTTTAAATATATTTTTCATAAACAGCCTCCTACAATCCTAAAAAAACAAGTAATGGTGAAATAAGAATATCAATTAACTTAATACCAATAAATGGACAAATAACGCCTCCTAAACCATAAATCATCATGTTTCTTCCTAATAGTTTAGATGCACTCATAGGCTTATATTTAACCCCCTTCATAGCTAAGGGGATTAAACAAGGAATAATAATAGCATTAAATATCAATGCTGATAAAATCGCACTTGATGGAGAGCTAAGTCCCATAATGTTTAAGACTTTCATTTGTGGAATAGCAATTGTAAAAATTGCTGGAATAATTGCAAAATATTTTGCAATATCATTTGCTATAGAAAATGTAGTTAATGATCCTCTTGTAATTAATAATTGCTTACCAATTTCTACTACTTCTAGTATTTTCGTTGGATTCGAATCTAAATCTACCATGTTAGCTGCTTCTTTGGCAGCAGTAGTTCCGCTATTCATTGCTATTCCTACATTTGCTTGAGCTAAAGCTGGTGCATCATTTGTTCCATCACCAGTCATAGCTACAATTTTTCCTAAGGCTTGCTCTTTTTTTATTGCCTCTATTTTATCTTCAGGTTTACATTCAGCAATATAACCATCAACACCAGCTTCAGCAGCAATAGTTGCAGCTGTTAAAGGGTTATCCCCTGTACACATAATCGTTTTAATACCAATTTTACGTAAACGGTCAAATCTTTCTGGTAATCCAGGTTTTACTGTATCTTTTAAATAAATAACACCTAAAATCTTGTTATTTACACAAACTACTAACGGAGTCCCTCCTAATTTTGAAATATTTTCCACTTTTTCATTTAAATCAGAAGGAATTAATCCATTTAATTTTTTTACATAATTAATAATGGCTTCACCAGAGCCTTTTCTTATTTTAGTACCATCTTCAAGATCAATCCCACTCATTTTGCTACTAGCTGTAAATTCAATGAATGTTGCATTCTTGTAATCATCAATATTTAATGTAACTCCCATCTTTTCAGCTAATTCTACTGTTGATTTTCCTTCAGGTGTTGTATCTTTTAATGATGCAATACATGCATATTTCACAAGATCTTTTTGATTTACACCATCCACATTAATAAAGTCACTCGCCAATCTATTTCCGAATGTAATAGTACCTGTTTTATCTAAAATCATGGTATCTACATCGCCACATGCTTCTACAGCCTTCCCAGATAATGCAATAACATTAAATCTAGTAACACGATCCATACCTGCAATACCAATTGCACTAAGTAATGCCCCAATTGTAGTTGGGATTAAACAAACTGTTAAAGCGACTAATGTTGAAATAGAAATTTGAATCTTTAAATATGTAGCAATCGGATACAATGTAACGATAACTATTAAAAATATAATAGTTAAAGAGACTAACAAAGTATTTAAGGCAATCTCATTTGGAGTTTTCTTTCTAGAAGCACCTTCAACCATAGAAATCATTTTATCCAAAAAGGAATGACCTGGATCTGTTGATATTTCTATTTTAATCCAGTCAGAAACAACAGTAGTACCTCCAGTAACGGATGCAAAATCTCCGCCTGCTTCTTTTGTGACAGGAGCTGATTCACCAGTTATTGCTGATTCATCAACACTTGCTATGCCATCTATAATTTCACCATCACCAGGAATTAATTCTCCCGCTTTAACAAGTACAATATCTCCTTTTTTGAGTTCACTACTAGAAATTTCTTTTTCAGATCCATCATCTAAAATCAAACGTGCTTTTGTATCTTTTTTTGTCTTTTTTAAAGTATCTGCCTGTGCTTTCCCACGTCCTTCTGCAACTGACTCAGCAAAATTTGCGAACAATATTGTAACAAACAGAATAAATGCAACGATTGCATTATATAAGCTTAAATTATTTCCTTTATCATGAAATAAATGAGGAAAAAAAACTAGTATTGTACATAAAACAAATCCAACTTCAACTACAAACATAACTGGATTTTTAATCATATATTTTGGAGACAACTTTGTAAAAGAACCTTTAATTGAAGAGTAAAAGATATCTTTCGTTATGAATTGATTTTTTTTATTTTCACTCATTTTTATACCTCCTATAATGTCAACCACTCTGCAATTGGACCTAATGCAATTGCAGGTAAGAATGTTAGTGCTGAGAAAATATACACAACTACCACTAATATAATTGCAAATGATATAGTATTTGTTTCCAAAGTGCCTGTAGATTTATTCACATCAATTTTATTCATCAAACTACCAGCAATACCTAGTTGAATGATTATAGGTAAGTATCGCGCTAAAAACATAACTATACCACAACTCATATTCCAGAATAATGAGTTATCTGCTAAGCCTTCAAAGCCTGATCCGTTATTGGCTGCTGATGAAGCAAACTCATATAAAACCTGAGACAAGCCATGAAAACTTGGATTAGTAATACCATTAATTCCTTCAGGAATAGACAAAGCTAAAGCAGTGAATCCTAAAATTAATAATGGATGAATAATAATGCATAGAGCTGCAAGTTTCATTTCTTTTCCTTCGATTTTTTTACCAAGATACTCAGGTGTTCTACCAATCATCAAACCACAAATGAATACAGCAATAATGGCATAAATTAACATATTCATAAGTCCAACACCAGCTCCACCAAACACAACATTCAACATCATATGTAATAATGGAACTAATCCACCTAAAGGTGTTAATGTATCATGCATGTTATTGATAGTTCCAGTTGTAAAAGATGTTGTTGCAGTAGTAAATAAAGCTGATTGTGCAACCCCAAATCTCACTTCTTTCCCTTCCATATTACCAAGAGTTTCTGTGATACCTGCTTGCGCTACTGCATGATTGCCTTGTGATTCACTATAAAAACAGATTCCTAAACCAACAACAAATAGTATTGACATAGCAACAAAAACTGTTCTTCCTTCTTTGCCCATCCATATTTTCTTTGGTTTATTAGTTGATAAAGTATAGGCAACTTTATTTGCTTTTGATTCTTCATATTTACCATATGCCATTCTGCCAAAAACAATAATTGAAGATATTGGCAAAATCATCATTGAGAATAACTCAATCATATTTGAAAGAATTGTTGGATTTTCTAAAGGGGTAGCTGAATTAGCACCTAAAAATCCACCACCATTTGTTCCTAAATGTTTGATAGATTCTAATGCTGCTATAGGACCAGAAGCAATTTCTTGAAATTTCCCTTCAATTGTTGTTAATTGAATATTTGAATTCAAGTTTTGTGGTACACCTTGCCAAACAAGAAATAACCCAATAATCATTGATAAAGGTAATAAAAATCGATTAATGATTCGGATAAAATCAACATAGAAATTACCCATATTTCTTCCTAACAAGCCTCTCACCATAGCAACGCATGCAGAAAAACCTGTTGCAGCAGAAGTAAACATCATCATAATGATTACAAACATTTGAGAAAAATACGATAATCCTGATTCTCCAGCATAATGTTGTAAATTCGTATTAGTCATAAAAGATATGATTGTATTAAAAGACAATGATTCTTCCATACCACTAATACCATTAGGATTTAAAAATCCAATTGATTGAATTCTTAAAATTAAATACCCAATGAAAACCAAGCATAAATTAACTATCAATAATGACACAGCATATTTTTTCCAAGTCATTGTTGACGTATCTATTTTTAATACTTTAAACATACAATTATCCATCTTATCAAATACTGGATCTGCAAATGTTCTCTCACCACTAGAAATATGGTAAACATAATTTCCAATTGGAAAGATGATAACTATAAATAATAATAATGTACAAACTATCTGCACCATAAATGCCCCTCCATTTAAACCAATTGATTTTTTTCAACAACATGTCCAATATGTCTACTATCATATTTAATTTCACACTTTTTCGTACTTTTTGAACACTCTGATTTTTCATAAAAGAATCTATGCATCGGTTCAAAACTACTAAAATTAGACATATTTTCTTGAGCAGGTAAATAAGTTGGATCCAAACACCAGGCTACCCTAAAATGTTTCATTGCTAAAACATGATTACGTTTTTTTTCATATATA
The DNA here is from genome assembly GCF_040227455.1 of Catenibacterium sp. RTP21428st1_D7_RTP21428_210409. Taxonomy (NCBI): domain Bacteria; kingdom Bacillati; phylum Bacillota; class Erysipelotrichia; order Erysipelotrichales; family Coprobacillaceae; genus Catenibacterium; species Catenibacterium sp. RTP21428st1_D7_RTP21428_210409. The sequence continues at coordinate 29,471 of NZ_JBEHVX010000019.1, forward strand.
ATACCTAACAAATTATGAGGAATAGCAGAATCTGGATGTTTAGCCATAAAATCACAAATATTTTGAAAAGCTTCTTGTAATTGATCAGAACAAATAAGCTGTTTCATTTTTAAACAAAAGTATTCTTCATTTTCTGTATTATCGCTGGATATAGTATTCATATCACCATCTCCTTTATAATATATGTTAAAATTTATCTGGATTTATTAAAGCATATATAAGATAACAAGAAATCAATATAATAGTTACTATCAAGATAAGCATTTGTAATCACCTCTATCTTTTCAATTCTTTATCTACCAAATTAACAAACCCGATCATAAGCAAAAACGAAATAACTAAAATAGATAACATGATTATGTCAACCATAAATATCCTCCTCACTATTAAACTCATAATATCTTTATCCTTAGGGCAAAAATATTTTACTGCTGCGAAAATTAAAATAGGTTAAAAAAAAGGGCTTTAAAATTAAAATTAAATTAAAATCAACTCGCAATATTTTAAATATTTGCTTATAGAAGTATCTTTGGATAAAAGAAAAACAACCCTTTCGGGTTGCCTTATAACTTCTTTAATGTTTCTTCTACATCATCTAGAATCTGACTGAACTTAGTTAAAGCTCTAGATACAGGTTCTGGTGTACTAAAATCGTAAGCGCCAAATAATATAGTGGATAGAAATAGACCTCATCATGTTAGATAATTAAAGTGTTTTTAGATACTAAATTTGCTATATATAGTGTTTTTAGCCACTAAATTTACTATATGTAGTGATTTTAGCACTAAATTCACTATATAGAGGATGGTGAGATTATGGATATTCAAAGCATTAATGATGATATCAAGACCAAGCAATGGGTGGAAAGGATTAAGGAGTGCAGGGAAAGTGGACTACCTGTCAGAAAATGGTGCAAGCAGAACAACATATGTGAGCAGACCTACTACTGCTGGCTGAAGAAACTGCGAAAGATGGCAATTGACTCAGGGGCTGTAAAGGCTCCATCATTTGTCTCTGTTGATCAGAGCACACTTAATAAACAGAACATAATTATAACTAAAGGTGATGTTCGTATAGAATTTCCCTGTGATACAGATATAGGGACAGTAACGAATATCATTGAGGCACTATTATGTTAGGTGATATCTCCAAGGCTGAGCATATCTATATAGCTGTTGGCTATACAGATATGAGGAAACAGATTGATGGTCTTAGTGCACTTGTTACAACACAGTTTAGTTTAGATCCCTTTTCAAATTCAGTATTCCTGTTCTGTGGTAGAAATTCAAGAGTGATGAAGGCACTGTACTGGGAGGGTGACGGCTTTGTACTTCTTTACAAGAGACTGGAAGACGGCAGATTCAAATGGCCTAGAGATGAATCCGAAGCAAAAGAAATAACGCGCCAGCAGTTCAGATGGCTCCTGGAGGGACTGGCAGTTGTACAGCCTGGAAGGATAAAGAAAACAGTTTCAAAAGCAGTCATATAATGGCCTTGATTCATAGAAAAATTGTACGATTTATGGTATAATTATTACATGAAGCGGAGG
>NZ_JBEHVX010000020.1:0-30222 GCF_040227455.1 Catenibacterium sp. RTP21428st1_D7_RTP21428_210409
ACAGCTTCCTCAAAAAGAGGAAGATTATTGTCATTAGCAATTAGATTTTTCATTAAAGATGTAGTAAAATAGTTCATGGGCATATCTCCTTAGATTAATGTTTTGGTCGACTTAATTTTACTAGGAAATATGTCCATTTTCTATAATTGAAAAATCATATTTTACACAAAATATTTTACACAATCGAGCATCAATATATCATATTACTACATATATATAAAGGTATAATTTCTTTTATTTTAATTATTTCGGGGTTATTTTCTGATTCCAATATGATAATGTCTCAATGTATCCAAGTTGATATTGTCCCAATTGGGACAATATCAACTTGCCGTGTTAAACTATAACCTCCAGGGGAGATTATTATGAGAATGGTTGAATTGAGAATGAATGAAGAAAATAAGTATAAAATAATCAAGAAGCTTATAAACACAAATGGAAACAAGAAGAGCGTAGCTACTAAGCTTGGCCGTACTATTAGAACTATCAATAAACTTATCATTAAATATAAGGAACAGGAAAAGAAGGGTTTCATGCATGGTAACCATGGAAGACTGTCTGCTTCTGCAGTTCCTTTAGATATAAAGAATAAGATCATCTCTGTTTATATTAATGATTTCTCTGATGCCAACTTCACTCACTTCTGCGAGATTGTGGAAAGTGAATTCGGTATAAAGATCAGTGATACTACACTCAACAACTGGATGAGAGCTGAAGATGTGCTCTCTCCAAAGGCAAGAAGAAAAAACTTAAAGAAAGATTGAAAGATACTTCTTCTGAAGAAGTGAAGAATGAAATAAAGGAATCAATCATCATGCTTGATGAAAAGGATGCACATCCAAGACGTCCTAGATCAAAGTATGCAGGTAAGATGATACAGATGGATGCATCATCATTCCAGTGGATTGAAGGAGAAGTCTGGCATCTTCATGTTGCGATTGATGATGCAGACGGAAAGGTTGTAGGAGCTTATTTCGACCATCAGGAGACCCTCAAGGGATATTATGAGGTTCTCTATCAGATTCTTATTAATCATGGCATTCCTGCAATGTTTTACGTACTGTATTTGAATATAAAAGAAAAGACAAGCCTTCAGATGCTGAGGATACATTCACTCAGTTTTCTTATGCCTGTCATAATCTGGGAATTGAAATAAAAACTACGAGCGTACCCCAAGCAAAAGGCAGAGTCGAAAGACTCAACCAGACGCTCCAGTCTCGATTACCAGTCGAACTAAGGTACGCTCATATCACCAACATAGAGGATGCCAATGAATTTTTGAACTCGTACATAAAAAAATTCAATGATCAGTTCGTTCTACGTCTTAATAGTACCAAATCGCTTCGGTCCGTCTTTTACTATTTATGAAACTATAATGAGTTATTTACCCGTTACAGCCTCTTCACATTATTTCTTAGGAACTAGTTTTTCAGTACCACCCATGTATGGTCTTAATGCTTCTGGAATAGAAACAGTACCATCTTCATTTAAGTTATTTTCTAAGAATGCAATCAACATTCTAGGTGGTGCAACAACAGTATTATTTAAAGTATGTGCATAATACTTACCATCTTTACCATTGATTCTGATATTTAATCTTCTAGCCTGTGCATCAGTTAAGTTAGAACAGCTTCCTACTTCGAAATACTTCTTCTGTCTTGGAGACCAAGCTTCAACGTCTAATGACTTAGACTTTAAGTCTGCTAAGTCACCAGAACAACATTCAAGTGTTCTTACTGGAATATCTAAAGATCTAAATAAATCTACAGTATTATTCCATAGCTTTTCAAACCACATCTTAGATTCTTCTGGTTTACATACAACGATCATTTCCTGTTTTTCGAACTGATGAATTCTATAAACACCACGTTCTTCAATACCATGAGCACCCTTTTCTTTTCTGAAACATGGTGAATATGAAGTATAAGTATATGGTAATTTGTCTTCATCTAATAATTCACCAATGAACTTACCAATCATTGAATGTTCAGAAGTACCAATTAAGTATAAGTCTTCTCCTTCAATCTTATACATCATGGCATCCATTTCTTCAAATGACATGACACCAGTAACAACATTACTTCTAATCATATATGGTGGTACACAATAAGTGAATCCACGGTTGATCATGAAGTCTCTTGCATAAGCTAATACTGCAGAATGTAATCTCGCAATATCACCCATTAAATAATAGAAACCACTACCTGCAACTCTACCTGCTGCATCTAGATCAATACCATCAAATGATTCCATAATATCTGTATGATATGGAACTTCATAATCAGGTACTACTGGATCACCATACTTAGTGATTTCTACGTTTTCGCTGTCATCTTTACCGATTGGTACAGTAGGATCTAAGAAGTTAGGAATCTTCATCATGACTTCTCTTAATTTATCTCCAGATTCTTTTTCAACTTCTTCTAATGACTTTAATTCTTCAGCCATTTCTCCAACTTTCTTCTTATTTTCAGCAGCTTCTTCTTTCTTCCCCTCACGCATGAACTGTCCAATTTCTTTAGACAATTTATTTCTCATACTACGAAGTTCAGATGCTCTTGTGATAGCAGCTCTATACTGTTTGTCTAATTCTAATGCTTCATCAACTAAAGGAAGCTTATGATCTTGAAACTTCTTTTTGATATTCTCCCTAACAGCTTCAGGATCTTCTCTTAATCTTGCGATATCAATCATATACAATCTCCTTGTTCATAGATTATTGTCATTATATACCATTATTCACTATTTATAAAGTTATGATGAAAGAAATAAATGGCAATGTGACTAAAGAAAATGCAGTAGATACAAAAATAAGCTTAGAAGCGAATTCTGGGTTCTTATCATACTTATTTGCAAGCATTGCACATGTACTTGGTGCAGGCATCGCGGCCAATACAACAGAGACACCAATACCAATATGATCAAGTGAAGTCCATCTTAAAAACAGATAAGTAATCACTGGAATCATAATCAAACGAATAAAAGAATAATAAATACATTCCTTATCCATTATCTCTCTAGGTTCTACATCACTTAATATACTTCCTATCACAATCATACTTAATGCGGTATTACATCCTCCTATAGAACTCATAGTTGTAGTCACAAAAGAAGGTAATGTATACCCTAATGAATACATGATCATAAATACTATACCAAAATAAATCCCAATAAGACATGGATGTAAAGCAACTTTCTTCACCATTGTCTTAAAATCAGCTTTTGTATAATGGGATAAACCATAACTCCACATAAATATTCTTTGTGGTATTAAATAAATACAAGCATAAAGTAATCCCATATCACCATATAACCCCTACGCAAATGGCATCCCCATAAAACCCGCATTAGATACCATAGTTGCATACTGTAAGTTGATCTTCTTTGTTTCTTCCTGATTATTATAAGCTGTCTTATTAATAATAAAATAAAGACCCTGTATACCAATAGATACTAAAAATACCACAAGAGTTGTCTTCATAATACTTGGTGTGAGTTTAATTAAGAAACTCTTGGCAGTAGCCACAGGTAATACAATGTTTAATACTAAATCAGTGACCTGTTTACGAGTCTGTTTATTAAACAATCCTAGTTTAGAAATAAGATAGCCTATTCCTACTAAAATAAATATTTCTACCTGTAAATCTAACATACTTGTTCTCCCCTCTTTGAGGATTAATTATAATATGAAAAAAAGAAGATGTCATGTGACAACTTCTATTCTTCAGTCGTTTCTTCTTCCGATTCTTTATCTACTACTGTAATACTTGAAACAGAAGCACCTTCACCTACTTTAATAAGTCTTACACCCTGTGTAGCTCTTCCAGCACTCTTTACCTGTTCCATTGGTAATCTGATAATAATACCTTCATTCGTAATGATCATTAAGTCTTCATTGCCTTCTACAGCCTTAATGCTGACTAATTCACCATTCTTCTCAGTAATATTAACAGTCTTAACACCTTTACCACCACGTTTAGATAAACGATATTCTTCTAGTGGTGACATCTTACCATACCCCTTTTCAGTAATGATTAAGATATTTTGTCCTTCAGTATTTGTAGTCACACCAATAATATGACTATCATCTACATTCATACCCTTAACACCACTTGCAGAACGTCCCATTGGTCTCACATCATTTTCATCAAAACGAATAGCCTTACCATTAGCTGCTGCAAGAAGAATTTCACTCTTACCATTAGTTAACTTAACATCAACTAATTCATCACCTTCACGTAATGTGAGTGCAAGTTTACCAGACTGTCTGATATTTTCGAATTCAGGTAATCCAGTTCTCTTTACTAAACCATCCTTAGTCACAAAGAATAAGAAATGTGATTCATCTACTTCAGAAGGTGTAATAGAGATCATAGTCTTTACCTGTTCATCCTTATCCATATTCAATAAGTTGATAATAGGAAGACCCTTTGCCTGTCTACCAAATTCAGGAATATTATATCCCTTCATTCGATATACCTTACCAAAGTTAGTAAAGATCAATAAATCATCATGAGTAGACATATTCATTAATGAATCTACAACATCATCATTATTTGTACTCATACCCTTGATACCTTTACCACCTCTATTTTGAGCTTTATAAGTATCAATAGGCATACGTTTTACATAACCATTATTAGTTAAAGAAATAACTACATCTTCTTCAGGAATTAAATCTTCATCTTCAATATCAAATGAACCCTGAATGATTTCAGTTCTTCTCTTATCACCATACTTTGCTTTGATTTCAAGAAGTTCCTGATCAATAATCGCAATAATTCTTTCTTTATTTGCAAGAATATCTTTTAAATCTGCAATTGTTTCTAATAATGCATTTAATTCATTCTCAATCTTTTCTCTTTCCAATCCAGCTAGTCTCTGTAACTGCATTTCACGGATAGCCTTTGCCTGTCTTTCAGACATATCAAATTCATCCATTAATCTCTGCTGAATGATTTCTGTTGTACGAGAACTTCTAATTAAATTAATAATCGCATCAATCTGATCAATGGCACGCTTTAAACCATCTAAGATATGTGCACGATCTTCTGCCTTCTTTAAATCGAATAATGTTCTTCTACGAATCACATCTTCCTGATGTTCTAAGTAAACATTAATCATTTCTTTTAAAGACAATGTCTTAGGTTCACCATTCACTAAGGCAATATTGTTGACACCAAAAGTAGTCTGTAATGCAGTTAACTTGTATAACTGATTTAAAATAACTTCTGGCTGTACATCTCTTCTTAACTCAATAACAATACGAATACCTTCACGGTCAGATTCATCTCTTAATTCTGTAATACCATCGATATTCTTTTCTTTGACATGAGCTGCAATCTTTTCAATTAAACGTGCCTTATTGACCATATATGGTAATTCAGTTACGATGATTGCTTTCTTATTACTACCGATATCTTCAATATCAGTCTTTGCTCTCATGACAATCAAACCATTCCCTGTCTCATACGCTTTCTTAATAGCCCCACGGCCTAAAATATAAGCGCCTGTAGGGAAATCCGGACCAGGGATATAATTATCCATTAACTCTGTAATTGTAATATCAGGGTTCTTAGAAACAGCGAGAATCGCATCAACCACTTCACCTAAGTTATGTGAAGGAATATTTGTTGCCATACCTACCGCAATACCAGTAGAACCATTAATCAATAAATTTGGAATACGAGAAGGAAGCACATTAGGTTCCTTTTCTTCACCATCATAGTTAGGGACAAAATCAACAGTATCCTTGTTGATATCTCTCACCATTTCCATCGCAATCTTAGACATTCTTGATTCTGTATAACGCATTGCGGCAGCGCCATCACCATCAATAGAACCAAAGTTACCATGTCCATCGACTAACATATATCTATATGAGAAATCCTGCGCCATACGTACAAGGGCTTCATAAATAGAAATATCACCATGTGGGTGATATTTCCCCATTACTTCCCCAACAATACGGGCAGACTTCTTATAAGGCTTATCACTATAACAGCCTAATTCATTCATACCATGAATAATACGTCTCTGTACTGGCTTTAAACCATCTTTCGCATCAGGAAGAGCTCTAGCCACAATAACACTCATCGCATATTCCATGAATGATTTCTTCATTTCACCTGTTAACTGTATATCTTTAATACCTCTTTGTTCCATGACTAACTCCTTCCTTAAATATCAAGATTTTCTACATACTTCGCATTTTCTCTAATGAAATCTCTTCTAGGTTCAACACGTTCACCCATCAACATATCAAATAGCTGATCAGCCTGCATTGCATCATCTAACTGAATTCTATTTAATACACGATTTTCAGGATTCATAGTTGTTTCCCATAGCTGTTCTGGATTCATTTCACCTAGCCCTTTATAACGCTGAATTGTATATTTCGCATTAGGACCAAGTTCTTCTTTTAGTTTATCTAACTCATAATCACTATATAAATAATGATCATCCTTACCATGTCTTAATAAATAAAGAGGTGGCTGAGCAGCATAAACATAACCATTCTCAATTAAAGGTTTTAAATAACGATATAAGAAAGTAAGCATTAAGATTCTAATATGACCACCATCGACATCGGCATCGGTCATGATGACAATCTTATGATAACGTAGTTTATTGATATCAAACTCATCACCAATACCAGTACCAAATGCGGTAATCATAGATCTAATTTCCGCATTACCAAGAATTCTTTCTAAACGTGCTTTTTCAACATTCAAGATCTTACCTCTTAAAGGAAGAATAGCCTGAATCTTTCTATCTCTACCAGATTTCGCACTACCTCCGGCAGAGTCCCCTTCGACGATGAAGATTTCACATTCACTTGGATCCTTAGAAGAACAGTCTGCAAGCTTACCAGGAAGATTAGAGACGTCTAGTGCTGTCTTTCTTCTAGTCATTTCTCTTGCACGCTTGGCTGCCATTCTTGCCTTAGAAGCCAATGTAACTTTATCCATGATAATCTTTGCAGTATCAGGATTTTCTAATAAGAACTTATCTAATGCATTCGCAAGAATAGTAGAAACTATCTTTCTTACTTCCGCATTACCTAATTTAGTCTTTGTCTGTCCTTCATACTGAGGATCAGGGTGTTTAACTGATACAATCGCAGTTAAACCTTCACGACAGTCATCACCACTTAAAGACTCATCTTTATCCTTTAAGAAGTTATGACTTTTTGCATAGTTATTAATAACACGTGTTAAAGCTAAGCGGAAACCTTCTTCATGTGTTCCACCTTCGTGTGTATTGATATTATTACAGAATGAATAGATATTTGGCTGATAACCATCATTGTACTGCATAGCTATTTCCACGGAAATATCGTTCATTGTATCTTCACAATCAATAATACGATCATGTAATGGTGTCTTATTCTTATTTAAGAAAGCCACATACTCTCTTAAACCACCTTCATAATGATATTCATCTACTTTTGCAGGATCTAATCTTTCATCCTCTAATACAAGCTTTAAGCCTTTATTTAAGAAAGCAAGTTCTCTTAATCTCTGACTTAATACCCCATAATCATAAACTGTTGTTTCAGTAAAGATTTCAGGATCAGCTTTAAATATAACAGTTGTTCCTGTTTCTTCCTGCTCACAATCTCCTACAACCTTTAAAGAATCAACAGGTGTTCCACCATTTTCAAAACGTTGATAGTAAATATGTCCTTCACGGTGAACATAAACTTCTAGCCATTCACTCAAGGCATTTACAACAGAGGCACCTACACCATGTAGACCACCAGAGACCTTATAGCCTCCTCCTCCGAATTTACCACCGGCATGTAATACAGTAAAAATAGTTTCAATTGTATTCTTACCTGTCTTCACATTCATACCAGTAGGCATACCACGACCATTATCAATGACTTTTACAACATCACCTGGTAATAATACAACTCTGATCTTATTACAGAAGCCTGCGAGTGCTTCATCGATAGAGTTATCCACTATTTCCCATACAAGATGATGTAACCCTCTTGCAGAAGTTGTCCCGATATACATACCAGGTCTCTTTCTAACGGCTTCTAGCCCTTCTAAGACTTGAATATCGGATTCATCATAATGTTCTACTTTTTCTTCCATTTACTTATCCTCCTTCAACGTTCCTTTCTCTATTCTTAAAACCAAAGCATCATCTAGTGAATGATGATAACCTAAATCAAAATGCGTTGTTGTAATAAATGTCTGTACCTTATGATCAATCAGATTCAAGAGCTTCATCTTTCTCTCTTCATCTAACTCACTCAATACATCATCTAGCAACAAAACAGGATACTCACCTATCTGCATCTTCACAATCTCCACTAATGCAATCTTCATCGATAAGATGATAGATCGCTGCTGCCCCTGGGATGCAAACATACCTGCATCATTCTCATCTAAAAAGATTTTTAAATCATCCTTATGAATACCATCTACAGTATTCCCTTGGAATATATCTCGCTTATAATTCTTTTTATATTTAGCAAGAATACCCTCTTTTGAAATATCCTTGAATTGCGTATGATATCTCAAAACAAGCTTTTCTTTACCAGAAATATAAGCATACATCTGCCCACTGATCTCATTCAACAACTCTATGAACTTCATACGTCTTTGAATCAGATCTTCTTCTAATTCTGCCATCTCTTCACTTAGTACTTCTAGATACATATCAGGTTCCTTATGTCCATCATGAAGCATCTTTAAGTACTTATTTCTTTCCTTCATCAACTTATTATATTTATTCAAGTTAAACATATAGATTGGTGAAATCTTAGAAATCTCAGTATCTATCAAAGTACGTCTCATTTTAGGAGATCCTTTAATCAATTGTAGATCCTGAGGAGTAAATAAGATCACATTAAAATAACCCAGATAATCACTTGTCTTACTCACAGCCTTATCATTAATAAAAGCCTTCTTGCCTTCTTTAGACACGACAACCTTTAAATCATACGGACGTGTACCATTTACAACATGACCTGACACACGTGTATAAGACTGATCAAACATGATCAATTCATCAAGCATACGGGACTTAAAGCTTCTTGTAGTAGACAAGAGATAAATCGCTTCAAGTATATTCGTTTTACCCTGTGCATTATCCCCTATGATAATATTAACCAGTGGATGAAAATGAAAGGTCTGCTTTTCATAATTACGAAATTGAATCAGATTAAGCGTTTTGATTTCCATGGATTACATACTGGCGACGATCTACTTCAAACACATCACCATCTCTTAATTTCTTACCACGTCTACGGTCTACTTCTCCATTTACAAGAACATGACCTTCCTGAATCATAATCTTAGCTTCAATGCCACTTTGTGCTTCTCCACATAATTTCATAGCCTGACCTAAAGTAATATATTCAGTATGTATTAAGACTTCTTTCATTTCATCACACATCCTTTGCGCTAATTTTGCTTTCTACATTATAGCACAAAAACATAAAAAAAAGAAGTTTATAGCCCCTTTTTTCAAGGGAGAGATAAACTTCATTTTTCTACAAATTTCAATTACAAGCCCAATTTTACCCAAATAAGAGAATAGACCCTTTATTTTACCTAGTAAGTTCTTACTGGAAGAACAACCTGGATGTTATCATTTACATCTAAACCAGTAATCTGGAAAGGTCTCATCTTTTCAGTAAAGCGTAGCTGAATAGTTTCTGTACCAATAGAACGGATCGCATCAGCTAAATACTTTGCGCTAAATGAAATAGTCATTGGTTCACCTTTATAGAATGCTTTTGTTAGGTTTTCTTCTACTGAACCGATTTCCTGTGAATAAGAAGAAAGAACATTCTCATCAGGAGACATAGTTAATTTTACAATATTACTCTGTTCATCAGATAGTAAAGAAGCTCGGCTGATAGCACCAAGTAATGCTGAACTATTGATAGACATAGTATAAGAACCCTGATCTTCTACTAAACGTGATGTATTAGGATAAGTACCATCAATTAAACGAGTTAATACAAGATACTGACCAATCACAAATAATACTTTACGATCAGATACATAAAGATCAATCATTTCATCTTTTTCAATAATGTGAATAATCTGATTTAAAGACTTTTTAGGAATAACAATATTAAACTGAATATCATCTTCAATTGGCATGCTTACCTGAGCTAAACGATAACTATCAGTCGCAATACATACAAGTTGATGCTGATCTACTTTGAAATTTACACCAGTAAGTACTGGTCTAGTTTCCTGTTCACTCGTTGCGAATAAAGTCTTTTCAATAATCTTCTTGAAATCATAAGACTTCATAGAGAAGTGTTTACCATTCTTATTTAAATCAATACGTGGGAAGTCAAAAGACTTAGAACCATTTAAATCAAATAAAGAACTTTCAGAAGTAATACGAGTTAAAGTACCATCTACTACCTGGATATGAACTGTATCACCATCAATCTTACGTATAATTTCTAAGATATACTTAGAAGATAAAACAACTGAACCAGTCTGGTTGATAATAATACCTTCATTAATTGTAGTTTGAATACTGATATCACTATCAGATGCAGTTAATACTAAACCATCTTCTAATAAGTCAAACTTAATACCAGTTAAGATAGGTAAAGGACTCTTTAAAGAAACGGCTCTAGAAACCTTAGTAAGTGCATCTAATAAGACAAGTCTATTAATATTAAAATCCATTTTTTTCTCCTTTATTTATTTTATTAATTAAAGAATAATTATAATAATACTGTGCATAATGTGCATAAGTTGCGTTTTGATTGAGAATTACAAGATAAAACTCAATTTGAGTGGTGCACAACTTGTGCATATATGTGCTTAACTTAAGCGTTCCATTAAATCATTGATCGCTGTTTTATAGTTAGGATCTTGTTTCATCTTCTTCTTAACTTTAGAACAAGCTTTCATGATTGTGGAATGATCTCTTCCTCCAAATTCCTGTCCAATCTGGATATAGGAAATATCAGGAACGAGTTCTCTAACAAGATACATCGCAATATGTCTTGCTGTAATAATATTGTTTGTACGTGATTTACTCGTTAACTGAGTCACTGATAGATTGTAGTAAGAAGCCACTGTTTCCTTAATTGTGTCAGGAGTCGCTTCTTTTTTAGTAATTGTAGTTGTGTTATCAGGATTATCAAATGCTTCTAAAGCAAAATCTAGGCTGATATGATCAAGATTTTGTCCACATACTACTTTATAGAATAGAAGTGTTGTCACAGCACCTTCTAAGTCTCTCACATCCTTATTGAAATGAGAAGCAATAAAATCTAATACTTCTTCATCAATAGGATAATCAATCATACGTGATTCAATCTTTTTCTTTAAGATAGCTTTAGCTGTTTCAAACTCAGGATTATCAATAGTTACTGTTAACCCCTGTCTAAAACGAGAAACAAGGCGGTTTTCCATCCCTTTTAGCTCTACAGGAGGTTTATCACTTGTAATAACAATCTGTTTTCCTGAATGTTGTAAAGTATTGAAGATATTGAAGAACATCTCCATACTTCCCTCTTTATTCGCAATAAACTGGATATCATCAATCAATAATATATCCACACTACGATAACGACGATTAAAAGTTGCAATCGTATTATTGCCAATAGCTTCTACATAATCATTCACAAATGCTTCTGCATTTGTATAAAGAATACGTTTACCTGGAAATTTAATCTTCACATAGTTACCAATCGCATTCAACAAATGTGTCTTTCCAAGTCCGGAATTACTATGAAGGAATAAAGGATTATATGTACCAGGCTTTAATGCGACAGCAAGTGCTGCATTTTGAGCAATTCTATTACAATTACCCACAACAAAGTTATCAAAAGTAAGATCTGCACTTAAATGATCATCAAAGTCTTCTACTTCTTCCTTAACTTCTACTACAGGGGCTTTTGCCTTATTCATGTTGTCATATTCCTGGTTTGACATCACCTTTATAGTGGCTTTAATACCTGACACTTCATAGAAGAATTCTGCAAGCTGTTCACTTGCATCCTCAATAAAGGTCTTATTAAAAACCGATTCTATAGTAATAATTAATTCATTGTTTTGCAGTTCTTTAGCCTCTGTCTGGGTGAATATTGAGTCGAATACGATCTTATCGTCACTGTTTTCTCCATAGCGATTGAGGGTTTCTGTCCAGAACTGCTTTAAGTTATCCATATATTCACCTTCCTTTGCACCCCTCATTATAAAAGAAAATGTGACTAATGACTAGTGAATATTGATTATTCACAGCATGGATGTGCACAAAAAATAGTGAATAAGTAGTTATTCATAGGTTATTCAGATAGTTTTTCACGAGATGTTCACATTTTTATTGTGAACTTAACACTATTTTTTGAATTCTTCACACTTATTCACAAATATTAAGAATATCTAAAAATTATCTTTGCTCGAGTAAAATTGTGAATATATGTGCAGTATTTCCTCTATTCACTACTTATTCATAATATTGTGCACATAAAAAAATATGTTATATAGAAGAAAAATGAATGTTATACACAATATGTGAATGAATGAATTCCAATGGGGAATGAAGTGTGGAAAATAGTTGTGAAGAAGCAAAAACTGTTGAATATAAGCCAAAATTTCTTATAAATAATATTGACTTAAAATAGTATTTCCCATATAATGACACTGCATATGTTATGTAGTATAAAAAAAGTAGCTACATATTGGAGGTGTAAAAAAGATGAAAAGAACATATCAGCCAAATAAAAGAAAAAGAGCTAAGACTCATGGCTTCAGAGCTAGAATGGCAACTGTAGGTGGACGTAAAGTTATCGCTAGACGTCGTAAAAAAGGAAGAAAAGTATTATCTGCCTAAAAAAAATCCACTTTAATGTGGTTTTTTTTCTAAAAGAAATATGAAAAAAGAATTACGTGTAAAGAAAAGTACTGAATTTGAAACCATTATAAAGAAAAGAAAAAGCGTAGTGAATAGAGAGTTTGTATTATATTGGAATCCTAATGATCTAGAGCATATGCGTATTGGTTTATCAGTCGGTAAGAAAATAGGGAATGCCGTTGCCAGAAACAAGACTAAGAGACAAGTGAGAATGATGGTTCATGAATTGTTCACAAAAGAAGACCATAATGATTACATTCTGATTGTTAGAAAACCCTATTCTCAGAATGATTTTGAACAGAACAAGAAATCTCTTCAAAATCTATATTTAAAAATGAAAAAAAGAATGGAGAAGTAAAAATGGTATTAGATCCTCGTACAAAGAAGTACTTAAAGATCTTTGCGGTGATTGCTTTAGTGTTCATTTTTACAGGGTGTACAAGTAATGTTGACAAGAACGGTCATTTATTAGCAAGCCGTGCTATCACTGAATCAACACCATGGTCACTAAAAGCAGGATTTTTTGATTTTATTCTTACAATTCCTATCGCAAAGGGAATCCTATTAATCACTTCATGGACAGGTAATGTCTTATGGGGTGTCATCTTAATGACTATTCTTATCAACTTGATTATTTTACCAGTTATGATCAAGTCTACTATTTCTACACAGAAGATGCAGATGCTTCAGCCAGAAATGGAAAGAATCCAGAACAAGTATCGTGGTAAGAATGATCAGACTAGTCAGATGCGTATGCAGAATGAAATTATGAACTTATACAAGAAAAATAACGTTTCTATGTTTGGTTCATTATGGACTTTCTTAACATTACCTATCATGTTCGCAATGTATGGTGCTGTTCAGAGAATCCAGATCTTGTATACATCACAGGCATTTGGTATGAATTTAGGTTTAACACCTTTATCTCAGATTACTAGTGGTAAATTCATTTATATTGCCGTTATTTTAGTTATGGCTTTATCTCAGTTCTTCGCTATCGAAATCAACAACTTAATGTTGAAGAGAAACAAGAAGTATAAACCTTCTGCTCAGCAGAACCAGATGAAGACTATGAATATCGTAATGACATTAATGATCATCTACTTTGGTTTAATCATGCCAACAGCTATGTCATTCTATTGGATTACAACTAACTTAATTACTGTAGTTAGAACAGTATTTATTCAGATTCAGTATATTGAAAAGCAAGAAAATCAGAAAGACACTCATGTAATTAGGTAATCATTATGAATACTTATGAAGCTAAAACAGAAGAAGAAGCATTAAATTGTGCTTGTCAGGACTTAGGTATTACACCAGAAGAATTCCATTATGAAATTGTTGAAGTTCATAAGGGATTATTCAGTAAGAAAGTTGTTATTGCTGGATGGTGTGAATCTATGGTTGAAGAATATGTAGGTCAGTTCGTGGAAAGAACATTAAGTTCTTTAGGTTTCGAAACACAGACTACTGTCTTCAAACAGGATGATCGTATCTACTGTAATGTAGAAACAAGTAATAACTCAGTTGTGATTGGTAAGAATGGTGTTATTTTAAGAGCATTAAACTTCATTACTAAGAGTGCTGTGAATACTCAGTTCAAACAGCGTATTGAAATCTCTGTAGATATCAATGGTTATAAAGAACAGAGATACCAGAAGGTTGCTGCAATGGCTAAACGTTTTGGTAAGAAAGTACAACATTCTAAGATCAATATGAAGTTAGATCCTCTACCAGCTGATGAAAGAAAAGTAATTCATCAGGTGATTGCGGAAATGCCACATCTTGCAACACAGTCACACGGTGAAGGTAAAAACCGTTACTTAGAAATTTATTATGTTGATTAAAGAGAAGGCTCTGCCTTCTTTTTTTTACATTCTTTTGATAGAATGGATAGGAAGGGAGAAGTACATGAAAAAATTGAATTTATTAGAAGGACGTATCGTTCCTCTTCTTATAAAATTAACACTACCTATTATTGGTACATCATTTCTAGAAATGGCCTATGCACTGATTGATATGCTTTGGATTGGAAAGCTTGGTGCTTCCTCTATTGCGGCAGTTGGTGTAGCAGGTATGTTTAGCTGGTTATCGCAGGGACTCGCAATGATTGCGACACAGGGTGGACAAGTCAAAACAGGACATTCATTAGGTGCAGGTAATCAAGACGCAGCTACAGATTATGCTTCAACTGCGATTCAGTTAGGGATTATATTCGCACTATTATTCTCTTTCTGTACAGTTGTATTTTCAAGTTTCTTTATTGGATTATTTGGCTTATCATCACAAGCCACTATTAATCAGGCTATTAACTATTTACGTATTACATGTGGTTTGATTATCTTTAACTTCTTAAATATTATTATGACGGGTATCTTAAATGCCTCTGGTGATAGTCAGACACCATTCCAGTGTAATAGTGTTGGTTTGTTATTGAATATTGTTTTAGACCCATTTTTTATCTTTGTATGTGATCTAGGTGTTGTAGGTGCAGCACTTGCCACAGTATTAGCTCAAGTTTCTGTATTCCTATTATTTATGAGACATAACTTTAAGAAGAATACATTACTTAAACATATTTCATTGAAGAAGGTTTATTCAAAGTTTTATTATAAGAATATACTTAGAATTGGTTTTCCATTAGGATTACAGAGTATGTTATTTTCTGTATGTTCAATGGTAGTCGCTGCTTTTGTAGCTGAGTTTGGAGATGCAGCTGTTGCAGCACAGAAGGTAGGTACACAGGTAGAAAATATTTCTTGGTGTATGGCGACTGGATTCCAGACATCTATTAATGCGTTTATTAGTCAGAACTATGGAGCTGGTAAGTATGATCGTGTGGAGAAAGGATATCATACAATGCTGGTATTCTCTATACTATGGGGTATTGTATGTACAAGCTTGATGGTCTTCTTCCCTCATGTGATTTATGGCTTCTTTACTGATGATTTAATGGTAACTCAAATTGGAGAAAACTATCTACGTATTGTAGGTCTATCTGAAACATTTATGATTCTAGAATTAATGATTTCTGGAGCCTTTAGTGGATTAGGAGAAACAATTCCTCCTTCTATCACCAGCATTATATTCACTTTAGGACGTATTCCAGCTATTTTATTAATCTTAAATACATTCCATTTAAATGGTATCTGGTGGGTTATTTCTTTCTCAGGTATTATTAAAGGTCTGGTTAATTTTATTTGGTTCTATAAGTATAAGAAAAGAACACTTAAGGAGGTATGATTATGAATGATGATATTATTTGTGCTATTGCGACATCTCGTTTAGAAGCCGCTATTTCTATTATTCGTATATCAGGTAAAGGGTGTATTGATTTTGTTCAGAGCTTTTTTACAGGTAATCTAAATAAGAAGTCTCAAACTATTTCTTATGGCTATATTGTAGATGGTGAAGAGAAAGTAGATGAAGTACTTATTTCTATCTATCGTGGAAAGCATACATTTACTGGTGAAGAAATGGTAGAAATCAACTGTCATGGTGGTGTTTTTATTACGAATAAAGTTCTTTCTTTATGTTTAAAGAAAGGCGCTAGAATGGCTGAGCATGGAGAATTCTCTAAGCGTGCATTCTTAAATGGACGTATTGATTTATCCCAGGCAGAAGCGATTAGTGATTTAATTACAGCTAATAATGATCAGGCAGCCAAACTAGCATTAAAAGGAATACAGGGGAATATCACAAACTTCATTAAAGACTTAAAAGAAGATTTAATTAAAATTATTACTCAGATTGAAGTAAATATCGATTATCCAGAATATGAAGATATAGAAGAACTAACAGCTGAAAAGCTGTTACCTGGTTCTGTATCTTTAAGAAAGAAGATGGATGATATTCTTGATCGTTCTAAAAATATGCATTTAATAAAGGATGGTATTTCTACTGTCATTGTAGGTAAACCTAATGTAGGTAAGTCTAGTTTATTGAATGCATTATTAGAAGAAGATAAAGCCATCGTAACCGATATTGCAGGAACGACTAGAGATGTAGTAGAAGGTTCTATTCGTTTAAATGATATTGTATTGAATATGATTGATACGGCAGGTATTAGAGAAACAGAAGATAAGATTGAACATATGGGTGTTAAGAAGTCTTTATCTTTGATTGATCAGGCTGATTTAGTACTAGTTGTATTAGATGGTTCTAGACCAATAGAGGCAGATGATAAGGAACTATTAGAACGTACTGAAGGATTAAATAGAATTGTGTTAATCAATAAGTCTGATAAGGGATGTGTGATTGATACAGAAGGTATTCATATTAGTGCTAAAGAGAATCATATAGATGAACTCATTCAACATATTAAAGATGAGTTTGACTTTAGCGCTATTACTAATTCTCAGGCACAGGTACTTGCGAATCAAAGACAGGTACAGTTATTAGAGAAAGCTTCACAGTCATTAAATGTTGCGATTCAGGCAATGGAGGATGGTATTCCTACAGACTTGATTGTGACTGATTTATATGATAGCTGGGAGAACTTAAAAGAGATTTTAGGTGAACAGGCTAAAGAAGATTTATTGGATGAGTTGTTCAAGAGATTTTGTATAGGGAAATAGAAAATCCTCTAGGTATGACCTAGAGGAATTTTCTTTTTGGAAAATAAAAGGAAGGATTTCTCCCTTCCATACTTTAACGCCCTACACTTGTGGCGGTAGGAGCCGTACTGATAAGGTATTTCTACCTACAAGTAGATTATAGAATAGTATGTTGATTTGTTAGGATTAAAAAGGGGGAACCTAGGTTCCCTTTGATGTTAGCTTAATGCTGTACCGAAATGTAATGTTAGTGTTGAGGAATATCATAATTAGAATGATTGTATGATATAATAATTCTATATTTATGGGGCAAGAATAAAAGTTTCATTATATTGAATGGGTAAGTCATACTCATATTATAAATATGAAACGTAAATGAGAGGTAATGTATGTTTGGATTTACATATGATACATGGAGAGAAACGTGTAAAATGTATTTTAAATTAGGTGATGGTTCTAAAAAAGCATATTTACAGTGGTTTCCTTTTTCAAAATTAACTAAAGATGACGAGGTGCGTATTTCTAGTGAAGAATTCTTTAATCAATATATAAAAAATGCTGCATTCGTATTATTTCCAAAAGTTATGTATCGATCAGAAAATTTTCTTCAAAAGAGTGATGGAAGTTTTAGGGATTCTAGTCTTTTGTTTCCTATATTGTATTTAGTTATTCAAGCTATTGGAAAAGAAATTTCAAATCATTATAAACCAGAAAGAAATGTTACCATTGATGCTTTTTATGCAGGAAATTATGAACATATGCGCGCAAAGTATAAACAAGATTATGATGAGTTTTATAAACTAGTTAATGTATATATTTCAGAATCTAAATACTTTATTAAAACTGACGTTACAAATTTTTTTCCAAATATAAATTTAGATATTTTGATCAATCAAATTGACAAGAAAAGTAACATAGATAGTGTTCATTTCACGCCTACTCAATTAAAAATGATAAAAGAACTATTTTCATACTGTGGAGATGGAAAATTTCCAACTATAGAAAATAGTATTGCTTCATCCTATTTAGCAACGATTGTATATATGGATGAAGTTGATAACAGAATTTTTGACTTTATCAATGATAAAATAGATTGCATAAGTAGTTTTAAAATTATTCGATATGTAGATGATATGTATATTTTAATAGATTCTCCCTATGACATCATTAGATTACGAGATGCTTATAATCAAATTAGAAATGAGTATTCTTCAATATTAAAAGAATATGGATTATCGCTAAATACTAAAAAATGTTGTTTGAAGCCTGTTACAGAAATAAACAGTGAACTTAAAAGATCATTATATGATGAGTATTTTAAAGGGATTCATCATGATATAGAAAGTCTGTTTGTCGGTTCATTTAAGAATTTTTTAAATGATCTTTTATCAACGTTAAAAACAGAATGTATTGATATTGAACATTACAATTCATTGATTGATAAGTATTTTAGCAGTGATGATGTCGAGTTTACAGCATCAGAAGTATACAATTATCATATATATGAAAAAGACGATATCTTACAGAGTGACGAAATAATAAATGTTATATGTCAGTTAATTAACACAGATATCTCGTTTATTAGTTTAGATCCAAAGCGTTTAAGTATTATGATTACGAAAACTCGTAGTACAAAGGCCATTAAGGCATTGTTATATCAATTATT
This sequence comes from Catenibacterium sp. RTP21428st1_D7_RTP21428_210409, assembly GCF_040227455.1. Taxonomy (NCBI): domain Bacteria; kingdom Bacillati; phylum Bacillota; class Erysipelotrichia; order Erysipelotrichales; family Coprobacillaceae; genus Catenibacterium; species Catenibacterium sp. RTP21428st1_D7_RTP21428_210409. The sequence continues at coordinate 19,078 of NZ_JBEHVX010000020.1, forward strand.
TATTCGTAGCCGAAAAGGACTTTGGAATTCATATGATACCTCCATTGCGATATCATATTTAATCCAAAGTGAATTTAGGCATATAGATTTGCTTAAAGTTTTATATAAGAATTGTAGTCACCTTGCAATATACTGCTATTACTGCTGCGAAAATAGATTTCTGTTCACACTTTCTGATAAAAAAGTTAATAATTATATACAAATAATTAAGAATGATTGGAAAGCATATTTTTTATATTTTATGTATTGGGTAGAAAAAGACCGTCATAATTCATTAGCAGAATATGCATTTTATAAAAACTATTTTGATCGTTTTACTGCAGATTTAGCTTTTTTCTATAAGTATGATCCTAAGTGTAAAAAACCAAACTATCGAGGATTCTATAGCGAAAAATCTTTTAATAATTTTTACAAGGACATTCCTGATTCAGAAAATATAATTAAGGAAGCACACTCATTAAGAAATGCAAATCCATTATCACATTCTTCAGCAGGTTTAATTGATAAATCTACAACTTCACAAGATTTGAAGAAATGTATTGAAAATTTAAATTCACTAATTGATAGTTATTTGGATTTGGATAAATAATATTTTTGCGTGATATTAGTATCCAACCTAAAAAAACTAAAATAGAATATTGTCAGGTAATTGACTTATGGTTGACTTTTCTTCTAACTATAAAAATGTAGCATAGCTTACAAGCATGTAGGTTATGCTTTTTTTCTTGGTGAAGATAGAGATGTAATGTTAGTGCGGATGAATTTCAAAATTAGAATGATTGTATGATATAATAGTTCTATGTTTGTGAAACAAGAGTATAGGTTTCATTACATTAAAAGTAGAATGGATAAAGGAAGGTTACGAAATTATGACTATAGACACTAAAAAAGAACAAGAACGCGAAGAATTACATCGTGCTATTTGGGCTATTGCAGATGAACTTCGTGGTGCAGTAGATGGATGGGATTTTAAAAACTATGTTTTAGGTACAATGTTCTATAGATATATTTCTGAAAATATAGCTAATTATATTAATGAAGGTGAAGAAGCAGCTGGTAATACAAATTTTGACTATACAAAGATGTCTGATGAAGAAGCTGAAGAAGCAAGAGAAGGATTAGTACAAGAAAAAGGTTTCTTTATTCTTCCATCAGAACTTTTTTGCAATGTAGTTAAGAAATGTGATAAAGAAGATGCTTATTTTATTGATCAAGAAGGTAATAAAAAAGATATCAAATCTAATTTAAATGTATTTCTTGAAATGATATTTAACCATATTGAAAATTCAGCTGAAGGCAGTGAATCTGAATCTGATTTTAGTGGCCTTTTTGATGACTTTGATGTAAATAGTAATAAACTTGGTCCAACAGTATTGAGAAGAAATGAAAAACTTTGCAAGCTTCTTAAAGGTGTAGCAGACATGAACCTAGGAGATGTAAAAAATCACGATATTGATGCATTTGGTGATGCATATGAGTATCTTATGACTATGTATGCTTCTAATGCAGGTAAATCAGGTGGTGAGTTCTTCACTCCAGCAGATGTATCAGAACTTCTTACTCGACTAGGAACAGTTGGTAAAACTGAGATAAATAAAGTATATGACCCAGCATGTGGATCAGGTTCATTGTTGCTAAAAGCAGAAAAAGTACTTGGAAAAGATAATATACGTAACGGTTTTTATGGACAAGAAATAAATGTAACGACATACAACCTTTGTCGTATCAATATGTTTTTACATGACATTGGATTTGATAAGTTTAATATAGCATGTGAGAATACATTGACTGAACCAGAACATTGGGATGATGAACCTTTTGAATTGATTGTTTCAAATCCTCCATATTCTATAAGTTGGCCTGGCAATGACGATGCAACACTTATTAATGATCCACGTTTTGCGCCTGCCGGAGTTCTTGCACCAAAGAGCAAGGCAGACTTAGCATTTATTATGCACAGCCTGTCTTGGCTTTCTTCTAATGGCACTGCAGCAATTGTATGTTTCCCTGGAATTATGTATCGTGGTGGTGCTGAAAAGAAAATTCGTAAATATTTAATTGACAATAACTATATTGATTGTGTTATTCAGTTGCCTTCTAATCTTTTCTTCGGTACATCGATAGCTACATGTATTATGGTATTAAAAAAATGTAAAGAGAATAATAAGACTTTATTTATTGATGCAACAAATGAATGTATAAAGGTAACAAATAACAATAAGCTTACACAGGAAAATATGGATAAGATTATTAATTGTTTCACAAAACACAATGAAATTGAATATTTTTCTCATCTAGCATCATATGATGAAGTGAAAGAAAATGAATATAATCTTTCAGTATCTACTTATGTTGAGGCCAAGGATACAAGAGAGAAGATCGATATTGTAAAACTCAATGCAGAGATTAAGGAAATTGTTGCTCGTGAGCAGGTTCTTCGTGATGAGATAGATAAAATCATCGCAGAAATCGAGGTGTTGTAAATGAGCAGATTAGATGAATTGATTCAGAAATTGTGTCCTAATGGAGTGGAGTATAAAAGAATTGATGAGATATGTATAGTTCAAAATGGATATACCCCATCAAAGAAGAATAATGATTTTTGGGAAGACGGAGATATCCCTTGGTTTCGTATGGAAGATATTCGCCAGAATGGTCGTGAATTGGAAAACGCGATTCAGCATATTACCTCATTGGGTGTAAGAGGTTCTGTATTTCCAGCAAACTCTCTTATTTTTGCTACGACTGCGACCGTTGGCGAACATGCTCTTATAAAAGTACCATTTGTTTGTAACCAACAGCTTACACACATTCATATTAATGATGAATACTCTAATGCTATAGAAATTAGATACTTATTTCATTATGCTTTCAAAATCGATGAAATGTGTAAAAATAACACCAAAGGTGGAAGTACACTTCCTGCGGTTGATTTGAATAAATTCAAGAGTTTTAAGATTGCCATACCTCCGTTGGAGGTACAACGTGAAATAGTCCGCATATTGGACTATTTCACGTTGCTTACAGCTGAGCTTACAGCTGAGCTTACAGCCCGTAAGAAACAGTATGAATTTTACAGAGATGAGTTGTTGAAGGGAGATAGTCAAATACCTATGATGACTCTAGGTGAAATAGCAACGGATATATATCGTGGTTCCGGCATCAAGCGTGATGAGGTTACTGAAGACGGGATTCCGTGTGTGAGGTACGGTGAGATTTATACACAATATAATACGTGGTTTGATAAATGTGCTTCGCATACACAGTTAGAATGTATATCAAATCCTAAGTATTTTGAACATGGGGATATTCTTTTTGCTATTACCGGTGAGAGCGTTGAAGATATTGCAAAATCTATTGCGTATATCGGGCATGACAAGTGTTTAGCTGGTGGAGATATTGTGGTTATGAAACATGAGCAAAATCCTAGATATCTTGCTCATGTGTTAAACACTTCAATGTCAAGAGAGCAAAAAAGAAAGGGAAAAGTTAAAAGTAAGGTTGTTCATTCAAATGTTTCATCAATTGCACAAATTATAATTCCATTACCTTCTCTTGATGTTCAAAAACGTTATGCTGATGTTCTAGATAACTTTGAGCAAATTTGTAATGACCTCAAAATTGGTCTACCCGCTGAAATTGAAGCACGACAGAAACAATATGAATATTATCGAGATTTACTCTTGACGTTTGCTGAAACAGGCAACACAATCTTGACAGACAGACAGACAGACAGACAGACAGACAGACAGACAGACAGACAGACAGACAGACAGTAATTAAGCTTATCCAATATGTATTTGGTTATGCTCCAGTTAAACTAGGTGAGATTGCAACGATTATTCGTGGAGGAAATTTTCAGAAGAAAGATTTTGTAGAGAATGGAAGACTATATATTCATTATGGTCAGATGTATACGCACTTTGGTATATATGCAGATAAAACATTAACCTATTTGAATGATGAAGTATTTGCAAAATCAAAGATTGCTAAGCCTGGGGATATTATTATGGCAGTTACAAGTGAGAATGTGGAGGATGTATGTTCTTGTACAGCGTGGCTTGGAAATGAAGAAATAGCAGTTAGTGGTCATACAGCTATTATTAGTCATAATCAGAACGCGAAATATTTGTCTTATTATTTTCATTCAGCTATGTTCTATAAACAGAAGAAAAAGTTAGCACATGGAACAAAAGTAATTGAAGTAACACCAAGTAAATTGGCTGATACAGAAATTATGTTACCTACACTAGAGGAACAAGAAAGAATCGTATCTATCCTTGATAGATTTGATTCTTTATGCAATGATCTAACTTCTGGGTTACCTGCAGAAATCGAAGCTAGACAAAAGCAATACGAATATTACAGAGATAAATTACTTAGTTTTAAATAAGTAAAGGAGGTGGATGCTATGTCATATTTTAATATTGTTGCACAGTCAACAGAAAGTACAGTTGTTACAGAATATGAAGCAGTTAAAAGTAGATCTAGTCAATATCAATCAGAAGCAGCATTAGAAAGAGAATTTATTCATATGCTTACTGAACAAGGTTATACATATCTTAAAATACATCATGAGAAGGATCTTATTGCTAATCTTCGTATTCAATTAGAGAAGTTAAACAATTACCAGTTTTCTGATAATGAATGGGAAAAATTTTTTAAGAGTCATATTGCAAACAATAATGAAGGTATTGTAGAGAAGACAAGAAAAATTCAAGAAGATTACATACAAGTATTAAAACGTGATGATGGTACTACAAAGAATATTTCTCTTATTGATAAAAAGAACGTTCATAATAATTCTCTTCAGGTTATTAATCAATACGTGCTTGGTATTTCTGATGGTGCAAAACATGATAATCGATATGATGTTACTATTCTAGTCAATGGCTTTCCACTCGTTCATGTTGAATTAAAACGAAGAGGTGTGGCTATTCGTGAAGCTTTCAATCAGATCAATAGATATCAGAGAGACTCATTCTGGGCTGGTAGTGGTCTATTTGAATACATTCAAATATTCGTTATTTCGAATGGTACTAACACAAAGTATTATTCAAACAGTACACGTTTTAACGCTATTAAAGATTCAAAGAATTCTACTTCTAAGAAAGGTAAAACAAGTAATAGTTTTGAATTCACATCTTTTTGGGCTGATGCAAACAATCGTATAATCCCAGATTTAATTGATTTTACTAGAACGTTTTTTGCAAAGCATACAATCTTAAACATTATTACTAAGTACTGTATTTTCACATCTGAGAATATGCTCTTAGTTATGCGTCCTTATCAGATTACTGCTACTGAACGTATATTGAATCGTATTGAGATTGCAAATAACTATAAAAAATACGGTAATGTTGCTGGTGGAGGATATATTTGGCACACTACTGGTTCAGGTAAAACACTTACTTCTTTTAAGACTGCAAGATTAGCATCACAGCTTCCATATATTGATAAAGTACTATTTGTTGTTGATCGTAAAGACTTAGATTATCAGACAATGAAAGAGTATGATCGTTTTGAAAAAGGTGCTGCTAATAGTAATACTTCAACATCAATTCTAAAAAAACAGTTAGAAGATAGTGATGCTCATATCATTATTACTACTATTCAAAAATTAGCTACTTTTATTAAGAAGAATAAGAATCATGATGTGTATGACAAGCATGTAGTTATTATTTTTGATGAATGCCATAGAAGTCAGTTTGGTGATATGCATGCAGCTATAGTAAAAAGCTTCAAGAAGTACCATTTATTTGGATTTACTGGAACTCCTATTTTCCCAGCAAATACAGGAAGAGTTACTAAACCTCAATTTTTTACTACTGAGCAGACATTTGGTGATCAGCTTCATACATATACTATTGTTGATGCTATTAATGATAAAAATGTATTACCATTCAGAGTGGACTATATCAAAACAATGGATATGAGTGATGATATTGATGATGAACAGGTATGGGATATTGCGCGTGAAAAAGCAATGATGGCTCCTGAGAGAATAAAACTTGTAACAGAATATATTCTTGATAATTTTGATAGAAAGACTTATAGAGGTGATAAAACATATATCTATAATACTCTTACTAACATTAAAGAAGTTGCTTCAGGAAAAGCAGGAACTGTAGAAGAAATTAAGCAAAAACAGCGTATTAGTGGTTTTAATTCTATTTTTGCAGTTGCATCTGTTCCTATGGCTAAATTGTATTATCTGGAATTTAAAAAACAAATGGCAGCTGATCCAACCAAGAAACTACGTGTTGCTACTATTTTTAGTTATGGTGCAAATGAAACAGAATATGAAGAATCTACGAGTGGAATTCTTGAAGAAGAGAATTCTGAAGATACTTCTGCACTTGATCAATCATCAAGGGATTTTCTTGATTCTGCTATTGATGATTACAATAAGATGTTCCATACTAGCTATTCTACAGATGGTGATAAGTTCCAGAACTATTATAAAGATGTCTCTCTTAGAATGAAGAATAAAGAACTTGATCTATTAATAGTTGTAAATATGTTCCTTACAGGATTTGATGCTACTACATTAAATACTTTATGGGTTGATAAGAATTTAAAGATGCATGGCTTAATTCAAGCATTCTCAAGAACAAATAGAATTCTAAATTCTATTAAAACGTTTGGAAATATTGTATGTTTTAGAAATCTTCAAAAACGTGTTGATACTGCAATTTCATTATTTGGTGATAAAGATGCAGGTGGTATTGTATTAATGAAGAGATTTAAAGATTACTATTATGGCTATGAGGATGAGGAAGGCAAAAGACATCAAGGCTATGTGGAAATGATTGAGCAGTTGATGTCAAGATTTCCACTTGATGAGCCAAGAATTACAGGTGAACAGAATCAAAAAGATTTTATTAATCTATTTGGTGCTATTCTTCGTATGAGAAACCTTCTTTCAGCATTTGACGAATTTGCAGGTAACGAAATTCTTACTGAGCGTGATTTACAGGACTATCTTGGTAGATATCAAGATTTACGTGATGAATGGAATAATAAACGTAAACGAGGCGAGAGTACAGATATTATTGATGATATTGTTTTTGAGATAGAACTTATTAAACAGATAGAAATTAATATCGATTATATTTTGATGCTCGTAAAGAAATATCATGATAGTCATTGTGAAGATAAGGAAGTACTTATTACAATTAGTAAAGCAATTGATTCAAGTCCTGAATTACGTAGTAAGAAAGCTCTTATTGAGACATTTATATCTGTTATTAACGATGTTGAGGATATTATGGCTGAGTGGCATGAATATATTGCTAAAAAGCGTGAAGAAGAACTTTCTAAAATTATTGTTGAAGAGAAATTGAAAGAGCCTGAAACAAGAAAGTTTATTGAAAATGCATTCCGTGATGGAGAAATCAAAACTACAGGCACGGATATCGATAAGCTTATGCCTCCTGTATCTCGTTTTGGTAGTAGTAAAAGAACTATTAAGAAACAGGGTGTTATTGATAAATTGAAGTTATTCTTTGAGAAGTTCTTTGGTGTTGGTGGTTCATTTACCGCAGAAGAATCGGATAATGTCCATTATACTAATGTGGTGCATAACCACCCTACTCTTATGGTTGCAGAAGACAAAGATTCTTATAAAGTTGAAAAGGATAGTGAATAATATGGCAAACAGTGTTTTAGAGTTACAGAAAGAAGTTCTTTCGCCAAATTGTGATATTGTTAATGTATTACGAAAAGCACATTTGATTGCTGTAAAATTAAAACTGTCTGATTTTGACCAATGGATTCAATATGAATTGAATGGATATACTGATAAAGAATCATGTCCAGAATATAGAAAGGTTCGAGGAACTTTAAAATACTTCAATCAGTATTATGGGTGGTATCCAATTATAATTCCAAATAATGAAATTGAAAAAATTATTTGTGAAAGAAAATTATCGAATTCTATTTCTAAAATTGTATCTTTATCTGATTCGTCAGAAAATGATTTATTAATGATGCTTCCTGGTGCGGAATGTGCATTTTTAGACGAAAAGTGTAATGCTCCAATACCGCTGAATTATGCACTTCAAGTCCCATCAACAGCAGTTAAAGATATTGAAGAAAAGGTAAAAAACACAATATTGGAGTGGACGTTGAAATTAGAAGAGGAAGGAATTATTGGAGAAAACACGATGTTTACTGAGAAAGAAAAAGATTGTGCAACCAATATTCCACAAACCGTGAATAATTATTATGGACCTACGAGTGTTATAAATTCAACTTCTGGTAATGCTCAAATAGTGTCAGGTAATGGAAATACAGTTTCTTTTCCATATGATAAAGTTAAGGATGTTGTTGATGAAGTGGCAAAGAGTATTAGTGCTTCAAACCTTTCAAAAGATGATATGGAGACAATAACTGAGCTTTTATCTGATATAAAATTAAAAATCGAAGAAGAAAAGAGACCAGCCATTCTAAAAACTGCATTGATTGGATTAAAAGATTTTTTGAGTAACGTGGGTGCAAGTGTTGCTGCTGGAATTATTCAAGCTAAAATTCAAGGATTATTTTAAATAACTATTAAAATCACTCACAAGCAATACTGATTGTGAGTGATTTTTTGTGCTCATTAAGTAATTCAAAATAACAATAAAGAATCAACGATGAAAATAATAGTGTTAGATACGATAGTTGAAGGTGCCATTTCTTAATATTTATGGCAGTATATTATAATAGTGATATATTAGGAGGCTGATAGAATGTTAAAACATGGTATCGAAATCCAGCAAAGACTAGCTAATGGGATTCTTGGAGGTCCGCGTCAATGTGATTTTTCAATTACACTAGACTCCGTATTATATCCGTATTATATAAGATTTCCATTGAACAATTAGGTATAAGAAAAACTAGAAATTAAAAGGAACCTTGTGATAATTGTATCTTGAAATCAACTTGCATATTAAAATACTAGATGCTATAATTTGATTGCAAATTGGAATGCAATTAACATCAAAGCGAAAAGGTAAGGAATGGGACTCCTTACCTTTTCTAGTTATTTAGAGTGTACTTATCACTAGGCTGGTTATCGTTTAAATCTTTTGTCCAACCATTTGCATATGTAATAAACTAAAACACCTGCCACGACAGATACTACTAAATTGGAAAGCAATTAACATCACCTCCTTTCAAGGGAGGACGATAACAAAGTAATTATATCAAATATTGGCATTAATAAATATGAAATGAAAAGCTAAATTTAAAATACCTTTCATAGTGTGAGAAAGAGGATTTACATAAAAAGAAAGGAGATAGCTTTCGCTATCTCCTAGGTCCATCTACTATTGATATGGTTCCCTTTGATGTTATCTTAATGCTGTACCGAAATGTAATGCTATATAAGCCAATTCATCTTCATTAAATGATTTATGATAATGTTCCTTTACAACATCATTTAAAATCATTGCACATTTATATTCTGTTTCATTTTCAGTTTTAATCTTGCCAGCTAATACATTATCATGGAGCTGTTCATCATTCTTTAAACGCTGAATTGCAGGATAGAAATGCATTGATAATCCCTGATAGAAATCATCATTCTTCTTTAAATTTAATCCTAAACGGTTATTGATTTCCTGTACGGCTTCTAAAGTAATGCTTTCAGTTTCCTGATCAATAATATCGCATTCACTAAAGAAGTCTAAATCTAATAATGTCATGTTTGATAAATACATCGCACAATAACAAATATCGTCTTCAGAAATTTTTACATCATATTTCTTAGATAAATCATAGACGATTAACTGTGAAATCTGATAAGTGTTGGCTTGTTTTAATTGTTCAATCTGAGATGAACTCATTTCGATATAAGATCCAGATAATTCTCTTGTAATTGATAAAGCAAGATGAATAGATAAGTTGTCTATTACTGTATCTGAGATATCCATGTTTGCTTCAGTCACATACTTCTTGATTGTCGCAAAGATTTCTGCTTTGCGTAATTTAAATTTTTCTTCTAATTCCATGACCATTTTTTTCACTACCTCTTTGTGCCCTTATCATATAGGAAAGAAAGCGGTTTGTCTATCTTTATTTTTAGATTTGTACACCAAAAGAGGTTAATTTTCGCGAATTTATGAATCCGTTTACATATTTTGTGTAAAAAGGTGTATTTCTTGTAAAACTATTTTCTCATGGTGAGATAAATAGTATCATATTCGCATTGTGTCCCAAGTCTAAATGGGAATCCCCATGAACCATATCCAGCAGATACAAGAAGATAATGGTTCTTATAATGGGATAAACCATATGAATTCTGATAGTAATAATGAAGAATAATATTACCTGGGAAAATCTGTCCATTATGTGTATGACCAGATAATTGAAGATCAGTGAAATATGTATGTTGATCAAATCTTTCAGGATTATGGTCTAGTGTAATAGTAGGTAAAGAAGTATCCATCCCTTCTATTACTTTATTGATTTCATAGTGATCATGAGATGTTTTATCTGTAAAGCCGACAATATTAAAAGTATTGTCTACAGTTTCATAGGTGTTCTTTAGAAAGTGTATGTTGTATTTTTCAAAGACAGTAAAGTCTGTATGTTTACCATAGTATTCATGATTACCAGATATCCAGTATGTTCCATAAGTACTCTTCATATTCTTGAATTCTTGTAAAGAACGATTCATTAATGCATCCGGTGTGTTTTCATCAAATACATCTCCTGCAAAACATACAAGATCATAATGTTTATCATTCACTGTTTTTACAAGTTTTCTCACCTGTCTCATATAAGTACCAGAACTCAAATGTAGATCACTGACTAAACAGATCTTTAACTTAGATACTGAAGATGTCTTAGGAACAGTGACATGATAGATGACTTCTTTCTTATTATAGTGAGAATGGAAACCAGAAATTGTAAGAGTAATCGCAATCATAGTTGCTACGATATTTCCAAAACGATATGGTCTTCGTTTCACAAATTTAAAGGAGAAGCGATACAGATATACGCATATAAAAAGAATATAAATATACATAGTGAGAAATTGACACACTAGTATGAACATGGTAAAGATATGATTATAAGGTTTTCTATAAATTTTATATCTAATTTTCGATTATCCGCATAAACACTATACTTTCAAGTATTTTGAAGTATAGAAAA